>JAIBAP010000016.1 GCA_019695115.1 Caldilineales bacterium
CAGCACGCCGCCGAGCGCCAGTTGACCGAAAACCTGGCGGTGGCGGTGGAGATCACGGGCGACCCCCAGGCGCCTCTCTCGCCCGCCGAGGAACTGGGCCTCTTCCGCATCGCCCAGGAGGCGCTGAACAACGTCGTCAAGCACGCCGGGGTTGCGCAGGCGACCGTCCGCCTGCACCTGGCCCCGCCGGCCTGGCTGGAGATCAGCGACCGGGGCCAGGGTTTTACGCCGGGGCAGGCGGGCGACGGCGGTCGCCTGGGGCTGGCCGGCATGAGAGAACGGGCGGCGGAGATCGGGTGGCGTCTGGAAGTCGCCAGCGCGCCCGGCGCGGGCGCACGCATTCGCGTCGAGAAAACGGAGGCAGGAGGGCCGCCATGAAACCAGCCGATGCCATCGCTGTCCTGATCGTGGACGATCATCAGGTCGTGCGCCAGGGTCTGCGCACCTTTTTGGAACTGCACGCCGACATGGCCGTGGTGGGCGAGGCCAGCGACGGCGCCGCAGCCGTGGATCTCGCCCTGCGTCTGCAGCCGGACGTGGTGCTGATGGATCTGGTGTTGCCGCAGCTGGACGGCATCGCCGCCACGCGCCAGATCAAGGCGGGGCGGCCGGGGGTGAAGGTGATTGCGCTGACCAGCTTCGCCGAGGATGACAAGGTCTTTCCCGCCATCCAGGCCGGGGCGTCCAGCTATCTGCTCAAGGACGTGACGCCCGACGCCCTGGTGGAGGCGATCCGCGCCGTGCACCGCGGCGAGGCGCGCCTGCACCCCGACATCGCCCGCAAGCTGATGGCGCAGGTGGCCCAACAGCCCGGTTTCAAGCCGCCGGCCCCGGCCCTGGCCGACCTGACCGAGCGCGAGCGCGAGGTCATGCGCCTGGTCGCGCAGGGTCGCAGCAACGGGGAGATCGCCCGCGCCCTGGTCATCAGCGACAAGACGGTCAAGAGTCATGTCAGCAACATCCTGGCCAAGCTCGAACTGGCCGACCGCACGCAGCTGGCGATCTATGCCCTCAAGCACGGCCTGGCGGATGCGGGCTGAGGGGCGGTGGAGGTCATGCCTGTGGCCGAGCGTCTGAACGCCGCTGCCGTCTCGCCCCACCCCGGCCGGCTGGCCGCGCTGGCGGCCTATCTGGCCTGGGCCGGCGCGCTGAGCGTGACGCTGCTGGCCACTGCCGGGCGAGAGCAGCGGCTGTGGTATCTGGGGCTGTATGGGGCTTCGCTGGCCCTGCTCGCCCTCGTCTTCGAGCGGCCCACGCTGCCGCCGGCGCTGCGGCATGGCTGTCTGGCGGCGCAATCGCTCCTGATAGCGGCGCTGCTGGCGCTCAACCCGCAGATGGGGGTGGCGCTGGCGCTCCTGCCCCTGCTGGCGTATCAGGCGGCGTTGGTTTTCAGCGGGCTGGGGCGCTGGTTGTGGGTCGGCTGGCTGGCCCTGCTGGCCGCAGCGCTGCCGATGGCTTTCCTGGGCGCGCTGGCGGGGCTGGCGCGGGGGCTGTTGCCGGCCAGCGGCGCCATCCTGCTGGCCGCGTATGTCGTCGTGCGGGAGGAAGCCGAGCGCGCCCGCGGCCTCAGCGCCCGGCTGCTGGTCGAATTGCAGGCCACGAGCCAGCAGTTGCAGGCTCACGCCGACCAGGCGGCCGAGCTGGCGGCCCTGGAGGAACGCAATCGGCTGGCGCGGGAGCTGCACGACTCCGTCTCGCAGACGATCTTCAGCCTCACCCTCGAGGCCAGCGCCGCCCGGCTCCTCCTGCAACAGGACCCCGCCCGCGTCAGGCCGCAGCTCGAGCGTCTGCAGGCCCTGGCGCAGCAGGCCCTGGCGCAGATGCGCGACCTGATCAGTCAGCGCCGCGACCCGTAGTAGCGACTTCAGTCGCTCCTTTGCCGCTGACGACTAAAGTCGTCACTACCCGTAGTAGCGACTTCAGTCGCTCCTCTGCCGCTGACGACTGAAGTCGTCACTACCCGTAGTAGCGACTTCAGTCGCTCCTCTGCCGCTGACGACTAAAGTCGTCACTACGAACGCTCGTCACTACGAACCGGGACGACCGGCGATGCAGGGCGTCTCCATCTCTGGTCGGATGAACCTTCTCCGCCTATGGCCCAGGCGCAAATCCACCTTGCGCCCGATGCGCCGGGGCCGGGCGCGTGCTACAGTGGGGCATCCCATGCGAGAAGGAGAATCAACCGATGTCCCATTTACAAGCACACCCCGGCCTCACCAGCCCCGCCAGCGTCCGCCGGTCAGCCAGGCGCACGAGCCTGACGCTTGGCGTTTACGCCGCCTTCGTGCAGGCGTTCGCCGCCGCCGCTTCGCTCGTCACCGCCGTGGCGCTGATCGGGCTGGCCGCGCTGAGCGACCCGGCCCGCCTGGCCGCGCTGGCCGTCCACAACCCGCTGCCGCTGCTGCTGCAAGACAGTCTGAAATTTGTCTCGGCCGCCGCCAGCATCGTCGTGATCGTCGCCCTCTTCCGGCGCCTGCGCTCCGCAGCGCCGACCGCCGCCGGGGTCGCCGCCGCCTGCGGGCTGCTGGCCGTGACGCTGCTGCTGGCCAACGCCGCCCTCAGCCTCGCCGCGGTGACGCAGGCCAGGGCCGGGTTGGCCGTGGACGCCCGTCTGAGCGGGCTGGTCGGGCTGTTGGGCATGGCCGCCATCGCCGTCAATGGCCTCTGGTATCTGCTGGTCAGCTGGACGGCGCGCACCGCGGCGCGTCTGCCGCTCGCCCTCTGCTGGCTCGGCCTGGCGTTGGGCGTCTTGAGCCTGGTTCCCTTCCTGGCCCTGCTGGTGCTGGTTTTGAGCGTGGTCTGGTCGCTGTGGCTGGGCCTGGCCCTGCGGCAGGCGCCATGAGGACGGCCGCCCTGCGCGACGCCGGCCGCTTCGCCCTGTTGGCGATGGCCTTCTCCTGGCCGGTCTTGCTGGCGGTGGATGGCTGGCTGCTGCCGCGGGCGGCGGGTCGTCTCGACGCCGCGGCCCTGGCCGCAGCCGGGCTGTTCGGCCACCTGCTGGCGATGGCCGGCCCGGCCGTCGCCGCCCTCCTCCTCTGGCGACGCCAGCCCGGATCGGTGCGGCCGGCCTTCCGCTGGGGCCGGCCCGCCGACTACCTCTGGCTGGCGCTGGCCCTGCTGGCCCTGCGCGGCGGTTCGCTGCTGATCGGCGCCCTGGCCGGGGCGGGGATGTGGCCGTGGCGCAGCCCCTTCGAGCCGGGCGTTGCCGTCATCCTGGCCGGCAGTCTGACGCTCGGCTGGCTGGGCGGGTTGGGCGAGGAGGTGGGCTGGTGCGCCTACCTGTTGCCCCGCCTGACGCCAGCGTTTGGGCGGGTCGGCGCGGTGGTCATCGCCGGCATCATCCGCGGCCTCTGGCACCTGCCGCTGCTACTGATGCCGCTGGCCGTGGCGGTCGGGCGCGGCGAGTTGGCCCCGGCGCAGGCGGCGTCATCCGCCCTGGCGGCGGCGCTGGCCCTGGCGCTCTCCAACATCCTCTTCGGCGCCGCGCTGGGCTGGCTGTGGTTCAGGCGCCGGAGCATGGCGCTGGTCGGTTGGGCGCATCAGTGGCACGATCTGGCGCGCGACGCCGGCCTGGTGCTGACCGTCGGCGCGGCCAGCAGCCCGGCGACGGCGCTGGCCTGGAGCCTGGCCATCCACGGCCTGGGCCTGGCGGCGCTGTGGAGCCTGCGGCGGGAAAGAGAGGCGCCAGCTCCCTGAAAAGTTGCCGTCTCCGCCCTGGCTGGTGTACCCTTCCGGGCATGATTCAGCCCTCCCATCCCTTATCGAAAACGTGCGCCCGGCGCCGGACGCCGCCTCTCCTCGCCCTCGTTGGCGCCCTCGCCCTGCTCCTGCTGGCGGTCCTGCTCGCGGCCTGCGGCCCTGCCGCCGAGCCAACCCCCGAACCCACCGCCACCTTCGAGCTGCGCCCCACCTTCACCCCCACCAGCGTCGAGACGGCCCTGGCCCGCGCCGCCACCGAGACGGCTGCCGCGGCCCCCACCGCCACCCCGCAGCCGACCGACACCCCCATCCCCACCGCTACGCCCGTCCCGCCGACGGACACGCCCCCGCCGCCCACCGACACCCCGCCCCCGCCGACGGACACGCCCCTGCCCCCCACCCGCCCCCCGGTCGTCCGTGCGGCCACGCCCATCCCCCCCACCAACACACCCCCACCGGCCGCCCCCGACCCCTGCGCCGCCATCGGCTCCGGCGGCTGCAAATTCAGGTTGCGCGGCGGCCCGGCCACGGCCCCCAACCTCAGCCGGGAACTCAAGCTGACGCTGGCTTTCATCCACAGCGGCCGCGGCAACGAGGCCCAGGGCAGCTACTTTGTCTGGCTGGAGAAGGACGGTATCGGCAAGTTGCCGGTCTCGGACAGCGTGCGCAGTTGGACAGGAGACAAGCGCAGCGGCCCCAACGGCAGCTACAACTACGAGTACAAGCTGGGGCCGGATGCCCTGGGCGGGAGCGAGGCCGGCTGCTACACCGGTTGGGTGCTGAACGGCTACGGCGAGCGCGATAGCCGCGACTTCCGCTTCTGCGTGCCCGAGGGCCAAGGTGAAGTGTGGATGGAGTTCGACCAGGGCTGAGCGACGGAAAAGTTGCCAACTTTGCCAAAGTTGGCAACTTTGCCAAAGTTGGCAACTTTGCCAAAGTTGGCAACTTTGTTTGCACGATGCTTCCCACAGGCGCCAAAGGCACATACGCCCTGCTGTTCGAGTCAGACCAGCCGCTGGAGATCTCGGTCGGCAAGATGGGCGGGTTCCTGCTGCCGGCGGGGAAGCTGATCTACGTGGGTTCAGCCCTGGGGCCGGGCGGATTGGCGGCGCGGCTGAAGCGGCATCTGCGCCCCGACAAGCCCCTCCACTGGCACATCGACTACCTGACCGCCGTCCTGACCCCGACCGTGTGGCGGATCGACGCCAGCGGCGAGCGGCGGGAGTGCGGCTGGGTGCGCGAACTGTTGGCGTTGCCGGGGGCCGGCGTCCCGATTCCCGGCTTCGGCAGCAGCGATTGCCGGGAGGGCTGCCCGGCGCATTTGCTGGCGCTGGCGGATGGAGGAGAGTTGCCAACTTTCCAAAAGTTGGCAACCATGCTATCATAGACGATATGAGATATGCGCTGGATACTGACGTTTTGGTCGCTGGCCTGCGCAGCCGCACGGGCGCTTCTCGTCGCTTGCTGATTTTGCTCGACCAGAGGCGCTATCAGGCCGTTGCCAGCAGGTTAGAACCATGACAACTGCCAGCAACTACGCCCTGCGTCTGCAAGCCTCTCTCCTCGCCGAGTTGCGGCTCGTCGTCGAGGAGGAGGGCACGACCCTCAACCAGTTCATCAACGTGGCCGTGGCCGAGAAGCTGGCCGCCCTGCGCACCGAGCGCTACTTTCGGGAACGGGCCGGCCGCGCCGCCCCGGCCGATTTTCTGGCCATCCTGGACAAGGCAGGGAGCGACGCCGCCCTCCCCGGCGATGAGTTGCAGGTGGGGTGAGGGTCAGAAAGGGTTGCCAACTTTTCTGAAAGTTGGCAACCCTGCGTTGGCGCGCAGAGCGGAATTCTCCAGCCGCAGGGCCTCATTTTCCGCCGATACGGTCTGTATCGCCTGCGATGTGGCAGCGATCCGCTCCAAGACAGCATCGACCTGCCCTTTGAGCGCGCCGAGGCTACCCGGCCTCTTTGCCGCATCGGGCAAGAGTGTCTCCTCACGATCCTGTTCGGCGTACCAGGCGTCCAGGGCGGCCTGCTCGTCAGAAGTCAGCAACTCGCCACGCGCTTTGCGCACATGGAGTCTCCATAAGCGATCATCGGCTGTAGTCATTTCTACCTCTCGCAAAGGTGTAAGAGTTACCAACTTTTCAGAAAGCTGGCAACTCTGCGTTACGCGCACCCGCAAAACGCATCCAGCCCGCGCTTGACCAGGATGGCGGCGACAAGCCATCGCCTATGCCCTTGCTGCCGGCGTCGTACAACTCCAGCTTGGCCAGCAGGTCCGCCTCAGAGCGGGCGAGATAGCTTTCCAGTTTGCGGCGGTCGGCGTCGGGCATGGCGTCCATCCGAGGGAGCGCGGTTGTTTGACCCGCCCCTGCCCTCGTGCTACGATCGCCGGCAAGATCGGGTCTTTGCCCGACCTCGCCGCCCTTGTCCAACTCCGGCCCCATGATCGCCACCCCTCTCCTACCTCCAACCGCGCTGGAAGCCAGCCTGCCGGCGGGCAGCGTCGATGATCTGGCGCTCGGGCTGCATCGCAGCCTGGGCGACGATCTCGTGGCCGTGGCCCTCTACGGCTCGCGAGCGCGCGGCGATGCCCGCGAGGGGAGCGACTGGGATCTTCTGGTCATCGCCCACAACCTACCGCCGAGGACGCTCGACCGGCATTTCTTCATGACCCGGATGGTGCCGGAAGACTGGCGGGGGCTGGCTTCGGTCATGGCCAAGACGCCGGCAGAATTCACGGCCTATCTACCGGCGCTTTATCTCGATATTGCCCTCGATGCCATCATCCTCTTCGACACCGATGGCTTCCTGGCCGAGCGGCTGGCACGCTTACGCCGGCTGATCGCCAAGGTTGGGCTGTATCGTGAACAGAACGGCGCCGACTTTGCCTGGCAGTGGCGCACCTTTCCCGGTCTGGGGTGGTCGTTGGAGTGGGAAGACGCACTATGAACGGCGTCAAAGATGCCGGTTATCGGCTGCGGCTTGCACACGGCTTTCTGGCTGAAGCGAGGCAGGACATACCGCTGGCGCGATGGCGTTCGGCTGTTGACAATGCGCAGTTAGCAATCGAAAACGCAGCCAAGGCCGTTCTCGCCCAGTTCGGCCCCGTGAGCCGGAGCCATCATCCGCATCAACAAATACGGCAGGGGCTGGTGGCGGATGTCTTTCCGGCGCAGCATCGCGCCGAGATCGAGCGTTTGGCGCAGTTGGCTCAAGGCATGGGGGCTGATGTACACATCCGCACCGACTACGGCGACGAGTTGGGTGATCTCACACCGTGGGAGCTGTTCGATGAAGCGGAGGCTCAAGACGCGCTTCGCCTGGCTGAAGAAGCGGTTGATCTGGCGTTGAGGGTGCTCGAGGGGCGGCACGATGATTGATCGCGCCCTTCTCGAAACCCGCGAACGCGCCGTCCTGGCCCCCTGGGGCATGAAGAGCGCCGACAGCCGCGGGCGCCAGCACCGGGAAGACGAGGCCGACTACCGCACTGTCTATCAAAAAGACCGCGACCGCATTATCCACACCACCGCCTTCCGCCGCCTGGCCTACAAGACCCAGGTCTTCGTCTACCACGAGGGCGACCACTACCGCAATCGCCTCACGCACACGATGGAAGTGGCGCAGCTGGGGCGGACGCTGGCGCGCGCCCTGGGCGCCAACGAAGACCTGACCGAAGCCATCTGCCTGGCCCACGACCTCGGCCACCCGCCCTTCGGTCACACCGGCGAGCACATCCTCGACCGGCTGATGGCCGATCACGGCGGCTTCGACCACCAGCGCCAGACCATGCGCATCGTCGCACGGCTGGAGCACCGCTACCGCGACTTCCCCGGCCTGAACTTGAGCTACGAGGTGCGCGAGGGCATCGTCAAACACGACACCGACTACGACGTGACCAACGCCGAGGGTTATGAACCCCACCTGGCGGGCACGCTCGAATGCCAGCTGGCCAATCTGGCCGACGAGATCGCCTGGAACACCAGCGACCTCGACGACGGCCTCTACGCCGGGCTGTTGGAGGTGAGCGATCTGGCCGGGCAGCCGCTTTGGCAGCAGGTCATGGATTCGTTGCAGCAGCCGTATCGCCCCGACAAACTCGATACCCTCCTGCGCGCCCGCATCATCCGCCGGCTGGTGGGGATCGAGGTCAACGACGCCATCGCCCACACCCAGGCCCAACTCCAGGCGCAGGCCATCGGCTCGGTGGCAGAACTACGGGCGGCTGGCCGCAACCTGGCCGGGTTCAGCCCCGAACTCGCCGCCGCCAACACCGTGCAGAAGCGCTATCTGTTCGAGCATTTCTACCGCAGCTACCGGGTGGTGCGCATGGCCGCCAAAGCCGAGCGCATCCTCGACAGCCTGTTCACCGCCTACATTCACGAACCCCGCCAGCTGCCGCCCAGCACCCGCCAGAAGGTCGAGACCTCGGACGATGGCCTACAGCGGGTGGTGTGCGACTACCTGGCCGGGATGACCGACCGCTACGCCATCCAGGAGCACAAGCGCCTGTTCGACCCCGAAGAACGGGTGTAGGGCGCCGGCAGCGGCCGTCACGGCCCCAGCGCCTGCAGGTGATAGAGGGGATGGGCGCTGAACCCGTGGCATTCGGAGCCATCGGGGAAGTCGACGTTCCAGTTCTCCCAGGCGGTGGGATAGCCCGCCCGCACCCAACGGCCCCAGCGCAGGCGGATGACGTCGATGACCGCCTGGTTGCGCCCGCCGCGGCGCAGGGCCTCGAAGAGGCGATGGTGCATGTAGGGGCTGGCCAGTATCATGCGGTTGGGGTCGGCGGGCCGGGCGCCGGGTTCGGGCGATTCGTCGCTGGGGTCGAGCGAGCGGGCGGCGAGGGCGTCGAGCAGGGCCGGCTCCTCGTCGGGCAGGTGGGAGCCGGTGAGGAGGGCGAGCGAGGCGGCCAGTTGGGAAAAGGTCGAGCGGCCGGCATCATCCCACCAGCGTTCGCCATCCCAGAAGGCCGCCCGGATCGTGGTCTGTAGCCCGGCGGCCAGGCTTCCCCAGCGGGCGGCCTCGTCCTCGGCCCCGCGCTGGGCAGCCATGCGGGCGGCAGTCTGCAGGGCGAGCAGAAAATGGAGGTTGTAGATGGCGTTCGGCTCGGCCTTCGAGACCGGCGCCCAATCGAGGAACAGCCGCCGGCCGGTTTGGCTGCGGATGAGGCCGTCCTCGGCGATGTCCTGGGTGAAGCGGTCGAGCAGCCGGGCGAGGGTGGGCCACATCGCCGCCACAAAGCCATCATCGCCGCTGAGCCGCTGGTAGGTGTGCAGAAGCTCGACCCACTGGAAGTTGAAATCGACGACGGTGTAGGCATGGGCCTCGCTGGGCAGCACACCCGGCAGGACGCCATCAGGATAAGCACCCTGGGCGGCCATCTCGATCACCCGGCGCAGAGGGCGCTGGTCATCGGCGATAGTCGAGAGCGCCAGGGCGGCCGCCAGCGGGTCGCCGATCCATTGCGCGTTTTCGCGCCAGGGATTGTCCACCCAGCCATCGTGCAGACAGGCGAGGAGGGTATTTTCGCATAGTAAAATGACGCCCTGGAGCAGAGGATCGCGATGCTTGGGACGGCGGCGGGTCGTCAGGGGATATTCGGCGCTGCGGGCATGGAAGCGGAGGCGGAGATCGGGGCCGGTGGGGCCAACGACGGCGAAGATCAGCACGCGACCGCCGCGCAGCGAGAAGCCATCGACGGTCTGGCTACCGGGGCGCAGACGAAAACGGTCGGTCATGCGTAGGCGGCAGTAGGTGGCCGGGTCGGAGAGATAGGGTTCAGCGCCCCGCAGCTTCTCGCTGTAGCTGATGAGCAGCTGTTCCCGCCCCTCGGCCCCCTGCACCCCGGCCCAACCCTGGCAGGTGTAGCCCCGGCCCAGGTCGAAGACCCAATAGATGGCCTCCTGCTCGCCCAACTCGTCTTCAGGCGACCACCAGCCTCTGCTATCGGTGGCGAGCTGGATCGGTTCCGCCGCCCTCCACCCCGCCCGCAGCTGCATGTGCCAGCCCTCGTCCTGGCTCCCCGTTTGCGGCCAGGGGCCTTTTCGTATAGCCACAAGATGTAGCGGCAGGTCGCGCTCGACCAAGAGCGGCAACTGGCGTGGCTCCAAGCCCGTCCAGGGGGCGGCGCCCACAGCGGCGGTGACGCGAGCAGCCGGCCAGCTCGAAGCATCGTAGATGGGCGCCATCCAGTCCCGCGCCAGGTGCAGGTCCCGGTCTTCGACGCCGGCCTGGTAGATGGAGAGCCGGGGGACGAGGGCCGCGAAGGAGGGGTCGCGCCAGGCTCGCCAGCCGCCGTCGGTGACGAGGGCGGTTTCGCCATCGCAGACGAGATGGGCGAGCAGGCCGGCGTTGGCGCGGTGGACGTAGGCGAAGTGCGAGTAGCCGGGCTGGTAGACCTGGACGGCCAGGGTGTTGGGGCCGGCGACCAGGAAGGGGGTCAGGTCGAGCCGATCCACGGCCTGGGCATGGGGCCAGCAGCGGGCCGGGCCGCGGGCGACAAAACGGCCGTTGACCCAGAGTTTGTAGCGGCTATCGGCGGTGATGAAAAGCTCGGCCTTTGCCGGCTTGCGTTTCAGGCTCCACCCGCGCGGCGAGCGGAAACAGAGGTAGGCTTCGTGGAGGTCGAAGGCGTGGCTGGAGCCAATCCAGGCGGCAGAGGGGGGGAAGGAGAGGGGGGCGTCCATAG
Organism: Caldilineales bacterium; assembly: GCA_019695115.1. GTDB lineage: Bacteria > Chloroflexota > Anaerolineae > J102 > J102 > SSF26. The sequence goes on from JAIBAP010000016.1 coordinate 10,386, forward strand.
CTTCAGATCTCACTGAGACGCAACTGCTCAGGCATGTCAGCCCGATGAAGGATGAAGCGAGACTTGCCAGGAAAGGAAAGCTGGTGATAATTGAGATGATGACATACGCAGTGTTGAGCGACGAGGAAATGCGAGCCGCCTACCGAGCAGGGGAGGAGGCGGTGGTGGTAATGCTTGAGCAGCAGATCGCGTTGATGGTCGAACTGGCGCAGCGGATCCAGATGCTTGAAGACCAGTTGGCGAAGAATAGCAGGAATAAAGGCAAATCGCCATCTGGTGGTGAGTCGCAGAAGCCGGTGCGGAAACGAGGTCTGCGGCAGTAAGGGGGCGGTGCGAAGGTGGATACTTACCAGATGCCAGGTCGTTCTCGAATCTCTTGCTCTTGGTGAGCAGAAGAATGCGTGCCTGGGTTGCAGCAGCTTTCGTCTTTCTCGCCTGGCTCACCGCTGGCTGTTCGGCGACAGCAGAGAAGTCACCCTCGGCGATCTGGTATTGGAAAGGATATCAGGTCGAGTCCAACGGCGATCGCTACCAGTTCGAGATCTGGGCGCGGAGCGAGCCGCCAGTCAGCCATGATGTCATGCGTGACGCAAAGGGCGAGATCGTGAGTGAGACCATCGACGATGCTGTGAACTACACGACCTATGCTGGCGGCATGGCAATTGCAGCGCCAAGCGGGGTGAAAGAGCCAGAGGTGAACATGTTGTATGGCGTCCAACGCTTGACGCCCAGTTGGGTGCAGAAATTGCAGTCGCGTTCGACATTGGTCACGGATCGCGACCGAATTCTGAGCGAAATGGCGGTCTATCTGGGGGATTCGTCGTCGGCGCAGGCGGCCGATGATTTGCAGATGTACTCGGAGGTGGGGGAGGCGGGTTTGCAGACGACCTATGTCTTCGACCGTGCCGACGGGCATGTGTACGTGCGGCAAACGATGCGCGATGGGGAAGTGGTGAGGGTGACTGTGTTTCCGAATAAACCGGTCATTTGGGAGAGCGCGGATCCCTTTGCACCGCTTTCGCCAGTGAGTGGCAAAGGGACGTTTGAGTCGCCGTTGGCGGGGCAGGGCAAGTGAGGAGAGGCGGCCGGCCGGGAGACCAGCCGCCAGGCACAGCGCAGGCGATCAGCGGCGCTGGGAGAGGACGGACGACTCGTAGGCTTTGATCGGGTCGAGGAAGGCGAAGCCGACGGGCGCATTCTGGCGCAGGCAGTATTCGTCCCAGACGGCGTTGAAGGGCAGGCCCTTGGCCTCTTCTTGCAGGGCCAGGCGGGCGGTGTAGTCGCCGCTGCGCTCGTAGTCGCGCAGGAGGTCGGCCGGCTCCAGCAGGGCGATGAGGAGGGCGCGCAGGGCGTTGCGGGCGCCGATCACCCAGGCGGCGAGGCGGTTGATGCTGGCGTCGAAGTAGTCCAGCCCGATGTGGGCGCGGCCCAGGTAGTCGTTGCGGGCCAGTTCCTGCATGATGCCCAGGAGGTCGTCGCCCTGCGTCACCACATGGTCGCTGTCCCACCGCACCCCGCGGCTGACATGGAGCAGGATCTCGTCCACATAGGTGAGTACGGCCGAAAGTTTGTCGGCGATGGTTTCGGTGGGGTGGAAGTGGCCGCTATCCAGGCAGAGCAGCACGCCCCGGCTGACGGCATAGCCCAGGTAGAATTCGTGCGACCCGACCGTATAGCTTTCGGCCCCGATCCCGAACAGCTTGCCCTCGACGGCGTCCAGGTTGTGACGGCGGTCGAGTTTCTCGGCGAAAACCTGGTCGAGCGAGTCGCGCAGCAACAGGCGAGGGGTCAGGCGGTCGGCGGGGCTGTCTTTCATGCCATCGGGAATCCAGACGTTGGTGATGCAGGCCGTACCTAGCTCGCGGCCAAAGGAGGCGCCGATGCGCCGGCAGGCGAGGCAGTGGTCGATCCAGAAGCGGCGGACGGCGGGTTCGTAGCTGGACAAAGTGAAGCCAGAGGCGGCCATGGGGTGGGCGAAGCAGGTGGGGTTGAAGTCGAGGCCGTGCTGGTTGGCTTTGGCCCAATCGACCCAGCGGCTGAAGTGCTCCGGCCCCAGGTCGGTGCGCTCGACCCGTTTGCCGCCCGTTTCGGCGTAGATGGCGTGCAGGTTGAGGCGATGCCGGCCGGGGATGAGGCTGTAAACCAGGTCGAGGTCCTGGCGCAGTTCGTCGGCGCTGCGAGCCTTGCCAGGGTAGTTGCCGGTGACGGCCAGGCCGCCGCCCAGTTCGGCGTCGGGGTTCTCGAAACCGCCGACGTCATCGCCCTGCCAGCAGTGCAGGCTGATGCTGACGGGCGCCAGCCGGGCCAGGACGGCCTCGGTATCGACGCCGAGATCGGCGTAGCGCTGGTGGGCCAGGGCGTAAGCCTGCTCGATTTGTGGGATGGTGGGTTGTGGGTTCATGGTCGTTAATGTGTGCTTTGACAAGAAACCCAAAAGGTCTCCAAGACCGTTAGGGTTTTGATAGTGACAAGAAACCCTAAAGGTCTCCAAGACCTTTAGGGTTTTGATAGTGGCCGTGCTGTTTGACGGCGGCGATGAAGGCTTCGACATTGTCCATCGAGACGTCGGATTGGATGATGTGGGCCGGCGAGCACATATAGCCCCCGCTCGCGCCCAGGACCCGGATTTTCTCGGCCACATCGGCGGCGATTTCTTCCGGCGTACCATTGGGCAGGAGGTGTTGCTGGTCGATGGCGCCCCAAAAGGCCATGCGGTCGCCGAATTTGGTCTTGAGTTCGAGCGGGTCGTGGCCGGGGACGTTGGGTTGGACGGGGTTGAAGACCTGCATGCCGATGTCGGCCAGGTCGCCGAGGATGGGGGCGACGGCGCCATCGGTATGGTAGGCGATGATCACGTTCGCGTCCAGCGCCCGGATTTCCTGCCACATCTCGGCGTAGCGGGGTTTGAAGACGTTGCGCCACATGCCGGGCGAGATCAGCATGGCGTTCTGGCCCCCGAAGTCGTCGCCGAACCAGAGCGCATCGACGCCGAGGCCGACCAGTTGTTTGGCAATGCCAGTGTTGAAGGCCTTGACCTCGTCGATGAGGGCGAAGCAGTAGTCTTCGCCCATGGCCAGGTCGATCATGAATTTCTCCAGCCCGACATGGAGCCAGGACATCTCGAACATCCCGACTTCGACATCGCCGATGATGAAGTACTCGCCCTTGTATTGCTCGATCTGGCGTTTGGCGTCGTCGAAGCGGCCTTCGGCGTAGGGGTCGGGGTAGCCGTGCGCCAGCACATCCTGCACGGTGGCGGCGTGTTTGAGGGGCGGGTCGACGACCTCCATATACAGCGGCCCCTGGCGCATCTTCATGCCATATTCGTTGACGATCAGCCCCTCGGCCGTGACCGGGTGGCTGTACCCGGCTGGCAGGCTGCCCCCCACCACCACGCAATCGCTGCCCATGGCCGTGCGCAGTTCGTTGGCCGAGATGCGGTAGGTGACGTCTTCGTAGTAGGAGGTGGTGAAGTGGGCGGGAAGGCCGTATTTCTGGCTGAAGGCGTTGGTCAGCGAGCGGCAGAGGTCGAATTGGACGGGCACGCGGTCGGGGACGCCGCTGCGCCGCAGCGCCCTATCGACGCGTTGACGGGAATTCATGGTTTTGCTCCTTTTTGATCCGCGAAGGACGCGAATGGACGCGAAGAAGGATAAGTTTTGAACACAAAGGCACGAAGGGCACAAAGGTAATACGAAGAGGGGGTAGTTTTGAACACAAAGGCACGAAGTTCACAAAGGTAACACGAAGAGGGATAAGTTTTGAACACAAAGACACGAGGGGCACAAAGGTAATACGAAGAGGGATAAGTTTTGAACACAAAGACACGAGGGGCACAAAGGTAATACGAAGAGGGGGTAGTTTTGAACACAAAGGCACGAAGTTCACAAAGGTAACACGAAGAAGGATAAGTTTTGAACACAAAGGCACGAAGGTAACACGAAGATTGTTATTAAAAGCAAGACCTTTGTGTCTCCTTCATGTTCTTTGTGTTTTTGTGTTTGAGTTGTCCTTCTAAGCGTTTTTTGTTGCTAATCCAGGTGAAACACTTCCTTCAACTCGATCATGCTTTCATCGGCATGGGCGCCGCCAAGACCCTCGAAATAGGGGGCCATGAAGTCCTGCCAGCGCTGGTTGATCTCCTCCTGCGACATGCCTTCGAGTGCGTTCTGGAAGCTGAAGGGCGTCTCGAAGTAGCCGAAGAGCAGGCCGTCGTCGCGCATGAAGAGCGAGTAGTTGTGCCAGCCGGTGCGGGTGAGGGCATCCAGCATCTCCGGCCAGACCGATTTGTGGTGTTCGATGTATTCGGGGATCTTGTCTTGTTTGACTTTGAGAAGGAAGGCGATGCGTTTCATGGGTGACTCCTACGAGGTTGTGGACGCGGATAGGGAAACGCGGAAGGGTGTTGGGTGTTGGTTTCGAAATTCGCAATCCGAAATTCGCAATTGCTTTGTGGAAGCGGATAGGGAAACGCGGAGGGAGGCTGGGTGTTGGTTTCGCAATCCGCAATTGTCGATTCGCAATCCGCACTGCTGTTCAGTCGCCGCGGATGAGGGCTTGCAGAGGCTTGGGCCAGTAGTTGCTGGCGCTGAGCCGGGCGGCCAATTCGTCGCGGTCTTCAGGCCCGGCCTGGATGGGGTAGACGCCGAATTCGTAGGCGGCGTCGCAGGCAGCCAGGATGTTGTCGGCGGGGACATCGCCCAGCATGTTGTGGATCGAGGCGAAGACATAGCCGCCGCCGGGGGCCAGTATCTTGAGCCGACGCCGCACATCCTCCCGCACTTGTTCGGGCGAGCCAAACGGCAGGACGCTGTGGGTATCCACACCGCCGCCCCAAAAGGTGATGTTCTGGCCGAAACGGCGTTTGAGTTCGGCGGCGTCCATGTTGGCGGCGTCGGTCTGCACCGGGTTGAGGCAATCTACCCCGGCATCGATCAATTCCGGGATCAGATCGATGATGGCGCCGTCGGTGTGATAGAAGACGGCCGCCGGGCTGTGGTCGTGGATGGCCTGGAAGATGGCTTTGTGGCCGGGCAGGATGAACTCGCGATAGATGCTCAGCTTCATCATCGGCCCGCGCTGGTGGCCGATGTCGTCGGCGCACATGAAGACATCGATGTACTCGCCCACCGCTTCCAGATAGCGGGCGATGCCCGTGACCATCTCCTGGCGCAGCCGGTCGAAGAAGTGGTGCGCCAGCCGGGGCCGCCTGAGCATGTGCATGTAGATCGTGTCCCAGCCGACGATGCCCTGGGCGTGTTCGAGAAAGGTGGCGAAATAATCGGCGACGATGGCCTTGTCGGTCGTCTGGCGAAGGCGTTGGGCGAACTCGCGTCCCCAGACCAGTTCCTCATCCGAGACGCGGATGCGGCCCAGGAAGTTGCCGTCGTAGGTGTCGAACCAGTGGTCGATCTCGGCTTCGGTGGTGGCCTGGCGCAGGGGGTGGTAGCGCAGCGAGAAGGCGTGCGTGCCCTCGCCGGGCGCTTCGGCCAGAACGACGCCGTGCTCCCGCCATTCCCAATCGCCAATCGAGTTGCGCGTCGGGTTGAAATCGACCGGCGCCAGGTACTCGGCGCCATCTACATAGGTCCAGGGCTTGAACTCAGCGTTGGGGATGCCCAACGACATGCGATAGCGCGGCAGGGTGACGGTGTCGACGTGCAGCCGGTCGGCGATGGCGGCTTCGATCTCGGGCGCTTGAATCCAGGTGTGGAAAAGGCGCGCCCGGCTATCGGTGATCCCCAGCCGTCGCCTTAGATTGCCGTAGGCTTTGAGGCTGATATTGGTGACGCCGGTGCCGCCGACATCGATGGGCACGCGGTCGGGTTCTTGATGGCGGATGGCGGCCAGGACGCGTTCGCGGGAGTTCATGTGTGGAGATTGGTTATTGGAGATTGGAGATTGGTTATTGGAGATTGGTTATTGGAGCTTGCGAAGCGAGCACCGGGTTTCTGCATGTCTACTTGTCTACTTGTTTCCTTGTCTACTTGTTTCCAGGTCTACTTGTCTACTTGTCTACTTGTTTCCTTGTTTCCTTGTCTACTTGTTTCCTTGTCTACTTGTTTCCTTGTTTCCTTGTCTACTTGTTTCCTTGTTTCCTTGTCTACTTGTCTACTCGAACTCCCAGACCTGCCCTCGCGCGGCTATGCGCACGAGAGCGGCCAGGTGGGGCCAGGCGGCGTCGAGGCGGGCTTTGAGATCGGCGTCGGTCAGCATGCCCCAGGGATCTTCCAGGCCGCTGTAGTGGACGAGCCAGGCGCCGTACTGCTGTTGGTCGGGCGCGTAAACCAGCTCGAGGCCATGCAAGAAGCCGGAACTGACGAGTTCTTCGAGGCCGGCGTGCGTCGTCCATTCCTTCAGCGCGCACCAGGTGGTGGCATCGACCAGAGTCAGGGAGGGGCGACGGAGGGCGGTGAGGTCGGAGGGCGGGGTGGTGATGTCCCAGGCGATGAGCAGGCGATGGCCGGGCGGAAAATCGAAGACAAGGAAGACGGCGCCCTCGAAATGATCGGTGGGGACGGGTGTGATGCGAAAGGGGCTATGGACGTGCGGCAGGCCGGGAATCAGGGGATGAAAGGCGAGGGTGTCGCCACCGTGGAAGCCGTACCAGTGCGTGCGTTCCAGGTGGCGGTAGGTCGGTTCGGTGCAGAAGACAGGGAGTGGTGGGCGTTTCGAGTGCAAATCACCGCGACGTGTGCAGTAGATCTCTGAAAGCACCATCAGCTCGGCGTGGTGGTCGATGTGGCCGTGGGTGATAAAGACGGCCAGCGGCTGGTCCCAGAACTCGTCCGGGCAGAAGTCGGCGATGGCTTCCAGTGTCCCCAATCCGCAGTCGATAAGGATGTTCTGGACGCCGCCATCGTCTGTCCGCTGGCTGAGCAGCCCACAGACATGGCCGCCCTTTTGCACGCCAATACAACGGCGCTCGGTCCAATAGGCGTAGTCCCGGTTGAGTTGGCGGTAGGTGAAAGTGGCAGGGGGCAAGTGGCAGGTGGCAGGTGGCAGGTGGCAGGTGGCAGGTGGCAGGTGGCAGGTGGCAGTGGTAGGTGGTGGAGGATAGCGGTTATTGATTATTTGGTTATTGGTTGATTCCCGTCAATAACCAATAACCAATCTCCAATCTCCAATCTCCAACAACTACTGATTCCCGTACTTCTGAGCAAGCTGGCGCACCACGCCATAGGCGTACAAAAGCCGGGCGGGGGGGATGTCGGGCTGGACGAAGTGGCCGGTGTTGAAGATGAAGCCGCCGCCGGGGGCGTAGATCGAGAAGCAACGGCTGATGTAGTCTTTCAGGGCCTCGCCGTCGTAGGCAAAGAGGCCGTCGATGACATCCAGCGAGCCATAGACGACGATCTTATCGCCATACTGGGTCTTGATCGTGGCCGGGTCCATGCCGGCGCTCTCTTGCACAGGGTGCATCGAGTCGTAGCCCATGGCGACGATGTCGTCCATGATGTTCATGATGTAGCCATCGCTGTGCAGGTTCACCGGCAAGCCGCGGCTGTGGATGTGCTGCACCACCCGCCCGGCATAGGGCGCGATCAGCCTGCGCCACATGCGCGGGGAGAACAACATGTTCTGGTTGCTGCCCCAGTCGTCCGAAAGGGTGATGACGTCCACCCCGGCCTCGATACAGCTATCTGCCAGCCCACACAACCAGTCGGCGTAGCGGTCGAACCAGCTTGCCATCAGGGTGGCGTTCTTGCCCATCTGCATCCAGCAGTTTTCGATGCCGATGATGCGGCTGCTGCCTTCGACGATGCCCCAGAGGTGGGCGATGACGGCGCGATTGGCGCCGTGTTCCTCCACTGCCTGCACGATGTTCGAGCCGGCAAAATCAGGCGTCCAGCCGGTGTAGGTCAGCCATTTGGGGTCGGCGGGGTCGCCCGGCCAGAAGTCGGCCAGCTCGGTCACGTCCAGAAGCCGGCCGGTCTGGTTGGGCCAGGGCACATAGCCGACGAAGATGTCGATGCCGAATTCATCCAGAAAGGCCGCGCGCGTGCCCCACTCGGCCTCCAGTTTTTCGACAAACTGCTTCTGGTAGAGCCAGCAATCGATGGGCGTGCGGTCGGTGGGTTGGCGGCGGAGGGTGGCGAGGACGCGTTCTTTGCTGTTCATGGGGGGAGTGAGGGGTGATGAGTGAGGCGTGAGGCGTGAAACGTGAGGCGTGAGACGTGAGGCGTGAGACGTGAGGCGTGAGACGTGAGGCGTGAGACGTGAGGCGTGAAAAGTGAGGCGTGAGACGTGAGGCGTGAGACGTGAGACGTGAGGCGTGAGACGTGAGGCGTGAGACGTGAGGCGTGAGGCGTGAAGCGTGAGGCGTGAAGACGAGCGATCCGACGGAACACGGAATACGGAATACGGAACACGGAACACGCAGCACGGACCCCGTTTCACGAGGGGGTGAGGTTGAGGAGGCTATCCCAAGTTGCCAGGTCGAGCGAGGCGACGTAGTTGCTATGAAAAGCTTCGAGGTAGACCTGATCCCAAACTGGCACGATGTTGCGCAGGTCGGCGGGCAGGCCGTGGAGGATTTCGGCGTAGGCGTGTTCGAGCAGGCGGTAGCCCGAGCTGGGGTGGTCGCTGAACTGGGGGTGGGGCCGGATGATGCCGTCGTCGACCAGGGTTTGGTCAACGACGTCGGCCATCTGGTTCAGGAGTTCGAGTTTGCGCGCCCAGGGGGTGGCCAGGCTGACGGCTTCGTTGATGATCGGCGTCAGGGGATAGGCCAGGCGCGGGAGTTTGGCGAAGAAGGCCATCGTCCACTTGTCATAAGGACAATACTGTTTGTCGAGGAGGAAGGCCAGTTGTGTGCCCAGGCGCAAGGCGCGGGCAAAGGTGATGTTGGCGTACCATTCGTTGTAGCGCAGGATGGCGCGCTTGAGGGCATAGCTGCCCATGCCAGAGAAGTAGCGACACCAGTGGGCGATGCGGCGCAGGCGGACGGGTTCGGGGTAGTAGGCTAGAAACGCCTGGCGGATGGCGGTGAACTGGCCGGTGTCGTCCATCCAGATTTCGCCGTTGATGATGTGCATGATGTCGTCTTCGGGCACGCTCAACCATTCGGCATAGGTCTCGGGCACTTTGGTCAGGCCGATGGTGCGGCGCAAATAGCCCTCCATGCTGGCCAGCGATAGCCCCTTGCCGCCTGACAGCCCCTCGCGCAGGTTGTGGCCCCGGAATGTCGTCGGCATCTCCCGCTCGACCACGCTCAGGATTTCGGCGCTGCGCTGTTGGAACAGGTCTTCGGGCATAAGGGCGTTGATGCGGATGCCCCAATGATGGTCGGCGGAGTATTCATCGTCCAGCCGTAGCACTTCCGAGCCGTAGCCGAAGACGCCGAAGGTCGTGCGCCGCGTCTCTTCGGGGAAGTGACGCTCCAGGATCGGTTCCAGGACCTCGAAGAAGAACTGGCGGCTGATGTCGATGATGGATTCGCGCATGGGTGGGTCTCCTACCTGTCTCCCGCCGTCTCGATAATCTCGTTCAGCCGGTGGCGATAGTATTTGAACTGTTCCCAGCTGACGCCGGGGGAGATGCAATGGTCGCCGGTGGGGACATAGCCGCCGTGTTCGAGCAGGGCGGCGACGGGGGTCAGGAATTCCTCGATCCGGGCCGGGCCGAGGGCCATGTCGTACTTCGGCACCCCGCCCATCATCTGGAAGCGGGGGTATTGCTGGCGCAGCTTGACCACATCCATGCCAGCACTCGTTTCCATGGGGTACATGCCAGTCACACCGGCCTCCAGGAACTGCGGGATCAGTTTCTCGATATTGCCGTCGGTGTCGACGAGGATGATGTCGACGCCCTTGCCGGCCAGGAAATCGGTGATGCGGCGATAGCAGGGGGCCATGAACTCGGCAAAATGGGCGGGCGAGACCATGGTGCCCATCGTGGACGACATGTCCTCCCAGATGTGGCAGCAGTCGATCTCGACCTCGGCCAGGATTTCCTCCCAAACGGCAATCCAGAGGGTGGTCAGGTGGCGCAGGATGTCGTGAACCAGGTCGGGTTCGTCGTAGTAGAGGTAGAAGACGTTTTGGTAGCCGATGAGGTGGACGAGCGTGCCGAAGAAGCCGCAGGGATAGCCGCCCACTGCCAGGGGATAATCGCGATCTCGATACTCTTGCACCCACCAGCCCCAGTTGGCGGGGAAGCGGGAGCGGATGTCATCCAGCCGCAGCCGCTCTTCTTTGATTTGCAGCCAGGTGGCCCAATCTTTGATCGGCCACTCGCGGGCGGTGGGGATCACGGCCTCGTCCTTCTGGAACTGGCGTTTGACGCCGTCGATATCGACATAGGTGACGAAGCGGTCATCTTCGGCCAGCACCTTTGGCTCGAAATAGGGGTGGAAGAGCTGCTCGACCGGCGCCATGGCCGTGCTTCTGTCGAAGCCGAAGTAGTCCATCACATCCAGGGCCAGCGGGAAGCCCTGGCTGGGCCAATACAACGCCCCACCCCAGATGGCGATGCCATTCGGGAGTTCGATGTCCTGCTCGCGCTCGTCATAGAATTTCTCCAGATAGGTGCGCTGCTGGCGCCAGGCGTGCGTCCAGGCGGTGGTGTAGAGCGAGGCGCCGATGGTGGTGAGGCGGGTGGGGAGGTTCGTCCCGTACTTTTTCGGCAGTCCTTCCTGATACCATTGTTTGATGTTCTCGCCCCAGAAGCCGAACTCCCATTTGAGGGTGCGGACGCCGGGGCTGAAGTGCATGACTTCGAGAAAGCGTTGGCGTGAATTCATGGTTTTTGCCTCGAAATCGAAGGGTTTCTTTTAGATATTCGGCACAAAGACACGAACGACACAAAGGGAACACAAAGGACGGTAGAAGGAGAAATAGCTCAGATGCTTTGTGTTTTCTTCGCTCACTTCGTGCCTTCGTGTTTGCTGCCTTTTTCGATCGAGCCGATGAGCAGGCTGGCGCCAAGGATGCCCACGTAGCTGAAGCTCAGGTCGAGGAGCGAGAGGGTGCGGGTGCGGAAGAATGCCTGGCTGAGTTCCTCGATCGTGACCAGCAGCAGGGCCAGGAGGCTGCCCAGAAGGATTTTCCTGCCGGCCATACTAACGCGACGAGTCGAGAGGGCCAGGTTGAGCGCCAGGGCCAGCACGCCCATGAGCACGAAGTGGCCGGCTTTGTCGCCGTGTGGGAAGGCATAAAGCCGGTGGATGACCGCCGGCATCGTCCCGGTGTCGGCTGAAAAGATGATAAAGCCGACGAAGGCGAGGAAGGCGAGGGCGATCAGCGCGGCCAGAAGACGGTAGGGGCGGCTCATAGCCGATTGTCGAGCACGCGCAACACTCGCCGGGCCATCAGTTTGTGGCCGCTGGGACCGGGGTGCAGGCCGTCGGGCAGGTAGTGGGCAGGGTCAGGTGAGGAGCCGAAGAGAGAGAAGAGATCGACGAAAGTCAAGCCGTGCTGCGCTGCCAATTCGCCTACCGCATCGGCGCACGCCTTCAGGTTGCGGTTGTCCCAGGTCATGCGCATGGGAACGAAATCGGGATAGGTGTTGACGATGGATTCGACCACAGGGGTGGGGCTGAGGAGGATGATCCGGGCCGGCGTGAAACGCTGGAAGGCAGCAACGATGGCGGCCAGGTTGGCCCGGTATTCGTCCAACGAGACCAGCGTCCGGGCCAGGGGATCGCCGAACTGCTTACAATCATTGACGCCGAACTTGATCAAGACCCAATCGGGCTGATGGGCCAAGAACTGGGTGTGAGTCGTTTCCAGGCCGTGGGTCGAAGTGTAGCCGGATTGAGCCAGGTTGAGGAAGCGGAGTTGATCGAGAGGGCGGCGTAGTTCGAGCATGGCTGCTAATAGTCGGGCATAGCCCCAACGATAGGTGGTGATCGAGTCGCCAATCGCCATCACCAGCCCGCCTGCGGGCAGGGGCAAGCGGTCGATGGCAAAGGCATCATCGGGCGAGGAGAGCATCTCGAAGGCAGTGAGCCGCACTCGCCGCTCCACCGCCGCGGTGTAGCGGCGGATCGGCTCCGGCGTCGTAGCGAACATGCTGGCGGCGGCGTCATCCGGCACGGCCAGCCCCAGAGCCGCCGGAACCATGTGCAGGTTGAAATCGACCAGAAAGGCCGTTTCGGGCGGCAGGTGCATTTCGGGCGTTTCGATCATGTCTCTCCTCCTTATCCCGTTCGGCGTAAGCGTAGTTGGTCCAGCCCCACCGCCAGAAGCAGCACCAGACCCTGGGCGATCTGCTGGTAGTAGGCCGAAACGCTAAGCAGTACCATGCCGTTGTTCAGGGTGCCAAGAATCAGGATACCGATCAGCGTTCCCAAGATGGTGCCTTTGCCCCCGGCCAGGCTGGTTCCGCCCAGGATGACGGCGGCGATCACACTGAGTTCGAGTCCCGACGCGGCCTGTGGTGCGCCCGCCCCCAACATCGAGGTGAGGATAACGCCGGCCACACCTGCGCTCAAGCCAGAGAGCACAAAGGCGATGAACTGAAAGTTCTTCACCTTCAACCCGGCCAGGTGGCTGGCGGCGGCATTGCCGCCGACCATGTACATCGCCCGTCCATACTGAGTGAAGCGCATGATGATGTAGGTGGCGAGGATGACGAGGGTGAAGATCAGCACCGGGATGGGGATGCCGGACAGGAAGCTGCGACCGATGTTGCCAAAGGCCGGGTCCAGTACGGGTTCGGTCAGGCCGCCGGAGAAGACGAAAGCCAGCCCGCGCACGATCGAGAACATGCCCAAAGTGGTGATCAGGGCGTTGATGCCCACGCGGGTGACGATCAAGCCGTTGGCGATGCCCACGATCAGGGCCGCCAGCAAGCCCGCCGCGGCGCCGCCCCAAACCCCCAGTGTATTCTGGGAGTGGGAAATGATCACCCCCACCAACGCCACTGTCGATCCCACCGACAAATCGAGGCCGCCACCCACCATCAGCATGGTCGTCACCATGGCGATGATGCCCATGACAGAGCTGGCCAGCAGCAGGTTGAGGAAATTGCGCTTACTAAGAAAGACATCGGAAAGAAAATACATCACCAAGACGATGATCAGATACATGGCCAGCAGCCCCACACCCTCGCGCAAGGCCGACGACCTGAGACGCGATGCCCATCCGCCTTGTTGCTGCCCACTCGTCGCTTCGGTCGTAGTCATTCTTCACCTCCGGCGGCGGCGTGCAACAAGCGGGCCTGTGTGGCGTCGGCGGCGCTGAACTCACCCGTGATCCGGCCTTTGTACATGGTCAGAATGCGATGGCTCACCGAAAGCACCTCTTGCATATCCGAGGAAACCATGAGGATGGCCAGACCTTGTTGCGCCAGTGCTTCGAGTTGGTTGTAGATGTCGGCGCGGGCGCCCACATCCACCCCCCAGGTTGGCTCGTTCATGATCAGAACCTTGACATCGGCTTCCAGCCAACGCCCCAGCACCACCTTTTGCTGATTGCCGCCGCTCATGTAACGGGTTTCGGTCTCCATGCCGCCAGCGACGCGCACGCCCAAATCGTCGATCCAGCGTTGCGCCCGTTTTTTCTCGCTCTTGGACTGGAAGAAGCCGAATCGAGAGATCGCTGGCCAATTGGAGAGGGTGAGATTTTCACGCACGCTGCGGCCCAACACCAGCCCCTGCACCTTGCGGTCGATGGGCACCAAACCGATGCCAACCTGTCGGGCGTCGCTGGGCGAGGTGATGGTGACACTCTTGCCGCCGACCCTGATCTCGCCGCGGTCCGCGCGCTCGGCCCCGAACAAGGTCCGGGTGAGGTTCGAGTGCCCGGCCCCCAACAGCCCAAAGATGCCGACGATCTCGCCAGTGCGCAAGTCCAGGTCGATATCCTCGAAAGCGCCGGCGCGACTGAGTCCCCTTACCTCCAGCACGGCCTGGTCATCTCGTGCTCCAGCCTCGACGCCCCCCTGTCTGTCTTCTACTTCGTGCCCGACCATCATCCGTACCAGGTCGCGCTTGCTCACATCCGCCACCCGGCAGGTATCCACCTTATGCCCGTCGCGCAGCACTGTCACCCGCTGGGCGATCTGGAAAATCTCGTCAAGGCGGTGCGAGATATAGACGATGCCCACGCCTTGCTTGCGCAGCGATTCGACCATCTGGAACAACAAATCGACTTCGCGCGGGGTGAGGGCGGCAGTGGGTTCGTCCATGACGATGATGCGGGCCTTGCCCGACACCGCTTTGACGATCTCCACGATCTCGCGTTCGACCACAGAAAGGTCGCCCATGCGCGCCTTGGGGTCGATTTTGACATCGAGCACCCCCAGGTGCTCCTCGGCCTGGCGGTAGGCTTGCGGCCAGTCGATGACATAGCGGCTCAATCCCTTTCCCCGCCGCGGGAGATTCCCCAGGAGAAGGTTCTCCGTCACCGAAAGCTCGTGACAGTGGTGCAGCTCCTGATAGATCATGCGGATGCCCAGGTTGGCGGCCTGGCGAGGGCTATCCACTTCGACCGGCCGGCCATCGATGAAGATGGCGCCGCTGTCCTTCTGATAATCCCCGTTCAAGATTTTGATCAAAGTCGACTTCCCGGCCCCGTTTTCGCCAATCAACGCCATCACCTCGGCTGGGAACAGGTCGATGGAGACATCGTCCAGGACTTTGAGGCCAAAGAAGCTCTTGGAGATGGCGTGCATCTCCAGAATGGGGGGGACAGTGCTTGCAGTCATTGCCGGCGGCCTCCTAGCGCGCCCTGTCTGCCGCCAGTCGCGTGCGCAGTACGTCGAAGCCCACGGCCAGGATGAGCACGGCGCCGCGGGCCACCTGCTGCCAGTAGGACGAGAGATCGACCAGAATCAGCCCGTTGTCAAGTGTGCGTAAGATCAGCACCCCGATCAGCGTTCCGGTCAGCGCGCCCTTTCCTCCTGTCAGGCTGGTGCCGCCCAATACCACCGCCGCAATGACGGTGAACTCCAGGCCGGTGGCCAATTGGGGCGTGCCTGCGGCCAACTGCGATGACTGCACCAGCCCACCCACCGCCGCCAGCAATCCGCCGAAAGCGAAAACGATCAACAGGTATTTGTTGGCGGGAATGCCGGCCAGCCGACTGGCGGCGGGGTTGCCGCCGATAGCATAGAGGTCGCGGCCAAAGGGGGTGTATCTCAGCACGAGATAGAAGATGACATAAAGCAGAATCATCAAGATGAAAGGCACCGGGACGCGGGCGATTTCGCCTCGACCCAGCCAGAGAAAGCGAGGATCGGTGAGCTGATTCATCTGGGCA
This sequence comes from Caldilineales bacterium, assembly GCA_019695115.1. GTDB lineage: Bacteria > Chloroflexota > Anaerolineae > J102 > J102 > SSF26. Next base: position 25,592 of record JAIBAP010000016.1, read on the forward strand.
TTGGTGAGCACGAAGGCCAGCCCGCGCACAATCGAAAAAGTCGCCAGCGTGGTGATCAAGGCGTTGATGCGTAAACGTGTAACCAGCAGGCCATTGACAAGTCCAACTAGGGCGCCGCTCAGCAATCCTACTGTTGCGGCTATCCCGATAGGTAGCCCGGCTTTCTCCCACAACAGCCCCGTCACCACCCCCGAAAGCGCCGCCACCGACCCCACCGAAAGATCCACCCCCCCGGCAATGAGCACCAGTGTTTCGCCGATGGCGACAATGCCAACGATGGGCATGGTGCGGGCGATGTTGACGAAGTTTTCGACAGTCAGGAAGTAAGGTGAGAGGATGCTGAAGACAACGCACATGGCGATGAACACGATCAGCAAGCTCAGGCTGGTGGTCAGGCGGAAGCCTCTGGCCTGGATGCGAGCGGCCAGGGTGGGACGAGCGGGGGGCGAGGTGGTGCTCATTAGCTCGGATTTCTGACAAAGAGGATGGGGTGGATGTGGACTGGGGGCATCCGCATCCACCCTCTGATCGAGTCAACCGGCTGCCAGGCCTGTCATTCTTACTTGCAACTGGCGTGTTCGGGGTAATACTGGCAGAGATTGTCTTTGGTGATGAAGACGTGGTCGACGTAGATAGCCGGCGGCAAGGGTTTGCAGTTGAGCAGGTCGAGGATGGCCGGGATCAGGTAAGAGCCGTATTTCTCCGGGAAATAGGCAGTCGATCCGAGATGGCGGCTGCCCTCTTTGACCATTTCATCCTGGCCGGAAGGATCGGCGCCCTGCGCCACCACCACGATGTCTTCCTTGCGTCCGGCGGCTTCGAAGGCGGCGATGGTGCCCAGGGCCGTGCCTTCGTTGATGTTGATGCCGACGACGTGACGGGCGTCGGGGATCTTGGGCAGGGTGTCGCTGACCACCTTGAAGGCCTCATCCTGGGTGTTCTTGCTGTCCAGGTGGAAGATCATATCATCGGCCGGTTTGGTCTTGACGTTGTTCAGGAGGCCTTCCAACTGCCCTTGTAGACGAGCCGCCGGGATGGGGCCCGATTGCGGTAGTTCCAGGGCGACAACGGCATCCAGCTTGCCATCCCAGTTTTCGTTCACCCATTTGGCCGCGGCCTCACCGGCCATGTAGCCGGCCCGATAATTGTCGGCTCCGAAGAAGGTGGCGCCCGGCATGGGGATGTCGATAGCGATAACCGGGATGTTCTCGCGGCGGAACTTGTCCATGATCACGTTGCCGAACTTCTCATCGGTCTGAAACTCGATCACGCCATTGACCCCTTGTAGGATGAAATTGTCGGCGTTGGCCAGCGCCGTGGCGCCATCGAGCTTGTTGTCGGCGATGACCAGATCGACCCCCGCCTTGGCGGCTTCATCCTTGATGCCCTGTTCCACCAGTTGGGTGAAGACGATATCTTCGGTCAGGTTGGCAAAACCGATCTTGTATTTGTCCTTCGTTGTTGCACATTCCTGCGCCACTGGCGTGGCCTGCACTTGCACCTCGACCGTCTCTTTGACGACCACAGTTTGCTGCACCGGCACCTCCACCGTTTCCTTGACGACCACCGTTTCCTTGACAATCTGGGGTGTGGCCGGGGCGGCGCAGGCGGCGAGAGCCAGGAGCAGGACGGCGACGCCCAACAGAATGGCTAGTTTCATCGTTCGCGTGAGCTTCATAGGGATTTCTCCTCTTGCTGAGTGGGTTAAGCTTAAGAAAAGGAAACAGCAGCAACGATGTTCTTGTGGTTTTGGCTCTTCCTCTCCGCCACCTCCTTGTCAGAATGCTCACTAAACGCAGGCGCCTGGTCGACAGATCGTGTGCTTCTGACTGCGTAGTGATTGACGAAACTTGTCGAAGTTTGACGAACTTTGTTGAATATGGTAGCATGCACCACAGAGAATGTCAAAGATCGCAAGGAGCTGCGATGATGAGCAACGGCATGACCACATTCGAGCGTCGCCAGCGGATCCTGAAACACTTGGAGGAGCAGCCGGTCGTCAAAGTAACCGAGCTGGCGGTTGAACTCGATGTCTCGGAAGGTACGATACGCAACGACCTGGCGGCTTTGGAGTCCGAAAGCCGCTTGCTGCGTGTGCGCGGCGGCGCCGCCGCTATTCAGCAGGCGCCACCTGCCGGCGCGCGGGCCACAAGAAGCTCCGCCAATGTGGAAGCGAAACGCCGGATCGCCCGCTGGGCCGCCGATATGGTTGACGATGGCGACGCCATCTTCCTGGACGCAAGTTCGACTGTGCTACACATGGTCTCTTGCTTGCAGCGCCACCAGCGTTTGAGCATCGTCACCAATGGTCTGGAAACGGCCCGGCTGCTGGGGGAAACGACCCCGCATACTGTCATCCTGTTGGGCGGCGTGTTAGGGGCGAACGCCAACGCCGTCACCGGGTTGTTGGGGGCGCCGATGGTGGCGGGTCTGCACCTGCGCCGCGCCTTCATCTCGGGGGTGGGCCTGACTGTGGTGGAGGGTCTGACCGAGCGCGACCTGGAGGAAGCCCGGCTTAAGCAGGTGATCCTGGACAGAGGGTGCGAAGTCGTCGTCCTGGTCGATTCCACCAAACTCGGCAAGGTTGGTTTTGCCCCGTGTCTGCCGATTACGCAGATCGCCCATCTGGTCACGGATAGTCGCGCTCCGACCGAGTTCATCCAGGAGTTGCGCCAGTCCGATGTGGCGGTGACGGTGTGCGGTGAGCGCACGGTGACGACCTATCATCGCCAACAGCCGGTTTATCGCATCGGCTTTGCCAATCTGACCGAGACCGGCATCCCCTTTGCCATCGATGTGCGGCATGGGCTGGAAAGGGCCGCCGCCGAGCGGCAGGTGGGCCTGGTATTAGCGGACAACCGGCTGAGTGGCGAGCACGCCCTGAAAGTGGCTGACTATCTGATCGAGAAGGAAGTCGACCTGGTGATTGAATATCAGATCGATGCCGCCATGAACAGTTTGCTGATGGATAAGTTCAGCCGCGCCGGCGTTCCCGTCATTGCCGTGGACATTCCCCTGGTCGGGGCGACGTTTTTTGGCATCGATAACTATCGGGCCGGTCTCAGCGCCGGCACCGCGATGGGGAAGTGGGTGGCGGCGAACTGGGCGGCGGAACTGAGCCATGTGATCATACTGGAAGAGCCGCGCGCCGGCGATCTACCGGCCAGCCGCATCCACGGCCAGTTGGATGGTTTGCAGGAGGTGCTAGGGCCGATCCCGGAAGCGAAGTGGCTACGTGTGGATAGTGGCAATACAAGCGAGATCAGTGAGCGCGGTGTCTTGCAGGCGCTTCAAAATCTGATGGACGCACACCATGTCGCCATTCTGTCGTTCAATGATGACGCCGCTTTGGGGGCGCTGCGGGCGGCGCAGAAATTGGGGCGGGAAGACACTGTGGCTATCGTCGGGCAGGGCGCCGATCGCTTGGTGCGACACGAAATCCGCCAGCGCAATTCCCCCGTCATCGGCTCGACCGCCTTCATGCCCGAAGCCTACGGCGAGAAGCTCATCGACCTGGCTCTCGACATCCTCGAGGGCAAACCCGTACCCCCGGCTGTGTTCATGGAACCGGTTTTCATCGATGCCGCTAACATCGATGATTACTACGCCGATTCCTGAAGTGTGGCGCAGAGGGCCAGAACAAAACTGGCGGCCTGCCATCCCGAGGGAACTACGCCAGGCCGCCAGAGGTGTTGCAGGTGATCGGCAAGCGGTCGGAGCGCTCGCAGCGCTCCGACCGCTTCTCATCCAAAAGTCTACTTGGACGCCGCTTCCACGTTCGTCTTGTCGTAGACGGTGAAGGGACCCATCAGAACGCGCAGACCAGCGTCGCGGGTCGGGTCCTTAGTGATGGTGTACGTGCCCATGCGCCCGGCTTCGAACTGTGCACCTTCCTTCGGCTCCAACTGCCCGGTGGCAATCAGATAGGTGAGGTAATAGGTGAGATAGCCGAGGTCGACGAAGCTCCAAAGTGCGAACTGAGGGGCGCAGCCGTTGAGGGTGTAGCTGACCATCTCGGCGGGCAAGCCTAGACCGCTGACCTTGACCTTGTCACAGAGACCTTCGTCCTGCATGGCCTTGGCCGCGGCAGCGATGCCGACGGTGGTGGGGGCCATGATCAGCTTCATGTCAGGGTACTTGTCCACCAGAGCCAGGGCCTGGTTGTAGGAGTCCTCGGACTGGTCGTTGCCGTAGACGACATCCAGCAGTTCCAGTTTGGAATACTTGGGATCCTTGAGCGCCTCCTTCATGGCGGCGATCCAGGCATTCTGGTTGGCGGCGTCGGGCGAGGCGGAGAGCACGGCGAACTTGCCGCCGTCTGCGCCGAGGATGTTGAGGGCCATGTCGGCCATGACGGTGCCGGTCTCATTGAAATCGACCTGGGCGACGAAGACCTGTTCGCCTTCGGCGGTGGGGATGGGCGAGTCCCAGGTGACCATGGTGACGCCGGCATCGCGAGCCTTTTTGGCCGCGGGCACGATCTGGTCGCCGGCATTGTTGGAGAGCATGATGCCATTGGCGCCCTGAGTGGTCTGGTTGGTAACGATCTCGATCTGGCCGGCCACAGAGTTCTCAGGCGTGGGGCCGAGGAATTGCAGCTTTTCCGGGTTCTTGAGTTCGGCAGCAGCCTCTTCAGCGCCCTGGTTGGCCTGGTCGAAGACGAGGATGCCCAGGAACTTGGGCAGCAGCACCAGCTTCGCCGCCTTGCCTTTCTCTGCCTTCACAACCTCGCCGGTTGCGCCGGCCTCTGGCTGCGGCCCGGCTGCGCCTTCGACGTTGGTCTTGTCGTAGACGGTGAAGGGACCCATCAGAACGCGCAGACCGGCGTCGCGGGTCGGGTCTTTGGTGATGGTATAGTCGCCCATGCGCCCGGCATGGAACTGTTCGCCTTCTACACCCTTCAGTTGGCCTGTGGCCAGACCGTAAGTGAGGTAATAGGTGAGATAGCCGAGGTCGACGAAGCTCCAAAGTGCGAACTGAGGGGCGCAGCCGTTGAGGGTGTAGCTGACCATCTCGGCGGGCAAGCCTAGACCGCTGACCTTGACCTTGTCACAGAGACCTTCGTCCTGCATGGCCTTGGCCGCGGCAGCGATGCCGACGGTGGTGGGGGCCATGATCAGCTTCATGTCAGGGTACTTGTCCACCAGAGCCAGGGCCTGGTTGTAGGAGTCCTCGGACTGGTCGTTGCCGTAGACGACATCCAGCAGTTCCAGTTTGGAATACTTGGGATCCTTGAGCGCCTCCTTCATGGCGGCGATCCAGGCATTCTGGTTGGCGGCGTCGGGCGAGGCGGAGAGCACGGCGAACTTGCCGCCGTCTGCGCCGAGGATGTTGAGGGCCATGTCGGCCATGACGGTGCCGGTCTCATTGAAATCGACCTGGGCGACGAAGACCTGTTCGCCTTCGGCGGTGGGGATGGGCGAGTCCCAGGTGACCATGGTGACGCCGGCATCGCGAGCCTTTTTGGCCGCGGGCACGATCTGGTCGCCGGCATTGTTGGAGAGCATGATGCCATTGGCGCCCTGAGTGGTCTGGTTGGTAACGATCTCGATCTGGCCGGCCACAGAGTTCTCAGGCGTGGGGCCGAGGAATTGCAGCTTTTCCGGGTTCTTGAGTTCGGCAGCAGCCTCTTCAGCGCCCTGGTTGGCCTGGTCGAAGACGAGGATGCCCAGGAACTTGGGCAGCAGCACCAGCTTCGCCGCCTTGCCAGGTTCGAGTGTGACGGGGCCGGTTGCAGCCGGCGCTTCCGTTGCCGTAGGTTCTGGGGCCTTCGTGGGTTCGGGAGCTTTGGTCGGCTCCGGGGCTTTGGTGGGCGCTTCGGTGGGCGCGAGTGCAGGGGTTGCGGCCGGCGCACAGGCCGAGAGCAGCAGGGATGCAATTACCAGAATGGCCAGAATGGCTTGAATCTTCTTCATGGATGTCCTCCTTGGACATGGGTGAGATTGGCGTCTTTACAGCAATTCTGAGGCCAAGACACCGGGGGTTGTCAAAACCGCCGGGAAATTGGTCTCAAGTGATGTGATTGGCTTTTGCGGATTCTCTGATGATCACCTCCTTTGTTGAAAAAGATGGGGTCACATTTCGGCCGTCTCGACTTTGCGACTCATGCGCCTACGGTTGAGAGATTCCTGGATTCTGCTGGCAAGATTGGGTACGAGCACCGAAAGAATCAGCAGGATGCCGACGACGCCGGTTTGTACGTGCCCGGAGATGTTGGCCAGCCCCATGCCGTTGCGCAGGTTGAGGATGATAAGAATGGAGAGCAAAACGCCGAAGAGACTGCCCGTGCCGCCAAAAATGCTGACGCCGCCCAGGAGCACCATCGTGATGATATCGAGCTCGAAGCCTTCGGCGGTGCTGCCGCGCACCGCGCCCAAGCGGATCGCATACAGCAGACCTGCCAGCGCCGAGACCAGGCCCGAGGCCATGAACAGCCACATCTTTACCCGGCGCACACGCACGCCCGAGTAGCGCGCCACGTCTTTGTTGCTGCCGATGACGTAGACGTAACGGCCAAAGCCCGAATACTGCAAGAGGATCACGGCCAGGATGATCCCGGCGGCAAACAAGATCAGCGACAACGGCAGTTTCCACAGCACCGGCTGCTGGCCCAATTGGTTGAGCCAGGCGGGGAAATTGCCGACGGAACGATCTTGCAGCAAGACCAGACTCAGGCCGCGATAGGTGATCAGGCCGGCCAAAGTGACCACCAACGAGGGCAGCCCGACCACCGTGATCCAGAAGCCATTGAACAGCCCGCACGCCAGCCCAACCGCAAGGCTGGCCAGGATGGCGACCGGGATGGGGGCGCCCTTTTCGAACAAGACGGCCAGCGTCGCCGCGGACAGGCCCATCACCGAAGCGACCGAGAGGTCGATCTCGCCGTTGATGATGATGAAGGTCATGATCAGCGCCACGATGATCTTCTCGATGTACAGATTGAACAAATTGACCCAGTTGCCAGCGGTCAGATAGGAAGGCGTGGCGATGGCATTGAGCACGAAGATGATCAGAAAGATTATCAGCAGAAAGCCCTCCCAAGACTTGAGCCACGCCCAGGCTCGAGAGGTGAAACGCTCGCCCGAGGGAGCGATAGCGGCCTGACTAGATTGCATGGGTGCTGCCCTCCGTTTCGATGCTTTGCTCGCCGCGGCCAGAGAGCTGCATTTCGCTGCGCGCCCATATCTGGCGCAGTCGATTCATGATCACGGTGTCGATGGCCACCGCAGCCAAAATCAGGATGCCCAGAAGGGCATCGCGCCAGAACTCATTGATCTGCGGCATCCGGCGCAGCCCCTGTTCGAGCAAGCCGATCAAAATGGCGCCCAAAAAGGCGCCGAAGGCAGAACCGGCGCCGCCGGCCGTGCTCACGCCGCCCACCACCGCGGCGGCAATAGCTTGCAGTTCCATGCCTTGCGCGGCCACGACCGTCACATTGCCATACTGACCCAGGAACATGAAGCCTGCCAGCCCTGCCAGCCCGCCGCACAACACGAAGGCCAGGAAGACGATGCGCTGCGAAGGAAAGCCCGCGATCCTGGCGGCGTCGGGGTTGGAGCCGATGGCATATAGCCGCCGTCCGTAAGGCAGAAATGCCAGCACCGACTGGAAGATGATCACTACAGCCAGGGCGATGGCGAAGATAAGGCGAACTTCGAAGTCGCCCAGCGTGGCCAGGTTGATGCTCGGCAGCGTCTGAATCCAGGCGGGCAGCTTGCTGGTGAGCACAGTCTGGGCATTGGAGTATTCCACCAGGATCGTGCGATAGATGGCCAGTGTGCCCAGGGTGACGATGATGGCCGGCACCCGGCCGTAGGCGATGATGGCGCCGTTGATCGCTCCCAGGAGAGCGCCGACGGCCAGGGCCATGAGCACAGCGACAAACGGTGAAATGGTATTGTTACGGGTAAGTTGGGTGCCGACGATATAGGCGGCAAAGCCGACGATCGAGCCAACCGAAAGATCGATGTTGCGGGTGACGATCACCAGTGTTTCGGCCACGGCGACGACGGCGATGATAGCGACGCTTGTCTGCAGCCGATTGATGGTGCGAGGACCGACAAAGCCATCAACTTGAGTCTGGAAGAAGACCGTAATCGCCGCCAGTACGAGGATGAGAACGAGAGCACGCAGTTGTTCAGGACGGAAGCGGCGCATCAAGGCGTTCATGGCTGCACCTCCCGCGGCTGATCCAGGCTGTTGGCCAGCGCCCCTTCCTCTTTCTGTCCCATCGCCGCCGTCATGATCGTTTCCTGCGTGGCCTGCGCCCGGTCGAAGACGCCCATCTGCCGGCCTTCGCGCATGACCAGGATGCGGTCGCTCATGGCCAGCACTTCCGGCAGATCCGACGAGATCAGGATGATGCCCAGTCCCTGCGCGGCCAGGTCGCTGACCATGTGATGCACCTCGGCTTTGGTACGCACGTCGATGCCGCGCGTTGGTTCGTCCAGGATCAGCAGTTTGGGGTTGGCGTTCAGCCACTTGCTCAGCACCACCTTCTGCTGGTTCCCACCCGACAGCTTACCCACCTCGGTGCGCACTGACGGCGCCCGGATGGAGAGCCGTTGGCGATACTCCTCGGCCGCTGCCGACTCGGCCCCCCGCCGGATCAGCCCCATGCCCGAGAGATAGCGGCGGAGCGTGGGCAGACTGATGTTGGCGGTGATATTCATCGCTGTGATCAGCCCCAGCTTGCGCCGGTCTTCGGTGGCGTAGGCGATGCCCAGCTGTTGGGCTTGTTCGGGGGTGCGAATCTTCACCTCTTTACCCGCGAAGGTGATTTGGCCGTCGTCGGCCGGCTCTACCCCGAACAGCGCCAACCCCACATCGGTGCGGCGGGCGCCGATCAGCCCGGCGAAGCCCAACACTTCGCCGCGGTAGACCTCGAAATTGACATCGGCGAAGACGTTTTCTTTGCCCAGGCCCTGCACCGACATCAGCAGATCGCCACGTTGGACGGCCGTCTTGGCGAAGAAGTCCTCGATCTGGCGCCCGACCATGTCGCGGATGACGCCATCGATGCTGACCTGGTTGCGCAGGGCGGACGAGATCCACTTGCCATCCCGTAGCACCGTCACCCGGTCGGCGATGCGCATCACCTCTTCCAGCCGGTGGCCGATGAACAAGATGGCCACACCCTGAGCCCGCAACGTGTTGACGATCTTGAACAGTTGCTCCACCTCATGGGCCGAGAGCGAGGCAGTCGGCTCATCCATGATCAGAACGCGCACCTTGAGCGAGATGGCCTTGGCGATCTCGACTGCCTGTTGTGCAGCCAGCGTCAGCCCCCGCGCCGGTTGTTTGACATCCAGCTTGACATCCAGCCTGGTCAGGATGGCCCCGGCGTCTTCGTACATTTTGCCCCAGCGCACCACGCGGCCTCGATCCTGATGGCTGATGAAGATGTTTTCGGCCACGTTCAGGTCGGGGAAGACCATCGGTTCCTGGTAGATGGCAGCGATGCCGTGCGCCTGCGCCTCCTGTGAGTTGCGAATCTGGATCGGCTTGCCATCCAGCAGGATCTCGCCCAAATCGGGCTGGTAGATGCCGGTCATCACCTTGATCAAGGTCGACTTCCCGGCGCCATTTTCGCCGATGAGGGCGTGCACCTCGCCCGGATAAAGGCTGATGCTTACGTCTGACAGCGCTTGCACGCCGGGGAACGATTTCGATATGTTCTTCAGTTCCAGGATCGGTTCGCTCATACACGCTCCTTGCGAAAAGTAATTGGTAATTGGTAATTGGTAATTGGTTATTTGTTATTCGTTATTGATCAATTACCAGTTACCAGTTACCAATTATCAATAATCAATAACCAATAACCAATAACCAATAACCAATAACTATCTCTATACAACATCAACCATGATACCTTTCCGCCGAATCCGTTCGATTTCGGCTTCGGATGCGTCTTTGGTGGTGATCAGGCGTTGGAGGGCGTCGATGGGGGCGATGACGCCGGCGGCGATGAGGCCGAGCTTGGTGGAGTCGGCCAGGAGGATGGTTTGTTGCGAGCTGCGGATGGCGCGACGTTTGATCGGGATTTCCTCGAACCCGGCGTTGGTGATCCCGGCCTCGGCCGAGACGCCGCTGGCCGCCAGGAAGGCCTTGTCGAAGCGCAAATTGTAGCATTCGAAACTGTCGTTAGCGAACACCCCCCCGAAGGTCAGGCTGCGGCCGTGGAGGATGCCGCCGATCAGGATGACGGTGATGTGGTCGCGCTCGGTCAGGCGTTGGACGATGTTCAGGCCATAGGTGACCAGGGTGAAGCGAAAGTCCTGGGGGATGTAGCCGAGCATCGACTCGGTGGTGGTGCCGCCATCCACGAAGACCGTGTCGCCGGGCTGGATGAGATGGGCGGCGGCGCGGCCGATACGTTCCTTTTCGTCGAACTGGGCAATGGCGCGTTCGCTGTAGGGCGTCTCGCCCGAATTGCCCCCCAACCCGATGGCGCCCCCATAGGTGCGTTCCAGCAGCCCCAAACGGCGCAACTCGTTCAGATCGCGGCGAATGGACGACGTGCTGACCCCAAAACGTCCGGCCAGGTCCGTAACGGCGACCCGGCTATTCTCCTCCATCAGCTTCAGGATTTCCTGGCGTCTTTCGGCAGAATACATGGCGCACCTGCGCACACAGTCCGGCAGAACGTGAACGAATTTACCGCACTACGGTCAGAAACATAGCACAATGCTGATTGATTGTCAAGACTCACCCACAAAAATGACAAAGAACATGCGAAAACGTGCAAGAATGCGCACCAGCTCACTGCACTGTTGCGAAAGACGCTGCGAGGTCTCCGCGGGGCTACTTATGAACGGGGTGACGTTTTGGCCTGGCTGTGCCGGCGGTGTATGCTGGGATCGATATGGTTACGCCGGTTGTGGTCGCCAGGTTGTGAAGACGACCTTCGATGGAGGTTTGCAGCAGGAGGCACGCCGGTCAGACGCCGGCTGTTCGGTAGATGTCCCACGTTCTGCCCTATTCACGCCCCCCCCATGTCTGCCCAAAAGGAGATTCTCCGATGTCATCGCACCCATTCTGCGCCAGATATGCCGCGCCCCGTATGCGCCTGCTGGGTGCGCTTGGCGTAGTCCTGGCCGCGGCTTTTTTCCTGCGCCCGCTCCGGGCCGCAGCCACCCCTCCCGCCCCTCCCACCAGCCTGTTCTTTCCGATCGCGGGCGCTCGTTTTCACAGGTATCCGCCCAGCGATGACATGATCGACGCGGCCCTGGCGCGTGGCGAGATCGACGCCGAGACGGCGCTGGTATACAAAGTTTACGTGGCCTTCAATGACCCGCGCTTGCCGCAGCCGTATCGCGGGGACGATAGTGATATCCGCGATAGCATGATCGTAGCGGAGGTGAGCGATCGCTTCGATTCGCTGTCGGCGCAGGCGCAGGCGCTGTTGGCGCCGTTTTTGCTGCCGCCATCGGGGTCAGGGAGCTGGCTGGAGCAACGCCAGGCGGCTGCGCAAGGGCAAGCAGGCGGGCGCGAGCCGGCTGCCATCGCCTGGAAGCAAGTGCCGGCGATGGGTAACAAGGCGGCCGTATGGTACGAGCTGCGCTATGCGGGCGACGAGGCCGTCGCCAAGGAAGTGGCGCAGGAGCTTAGCGCCAATGTCTGGCCGGATCTCACCGGGCTGATGGGTCGCGAGCCTCTATCGGATGCCGGTCTGAATGACAATGGCGGCGACGGCAGGTTCGACGTTTACCTGGTTCACTTCCCCCCGCCCACGGATCCGAATAAGGGAGCGACGATGGGTCAGGCGCCGGCCTACGACCCCAAGAAGAGCGGGGGGCGCACGGGGTGTAAGGAAACCCCCAGCTATCTCTTGGTGGACAGCCGCCTGAGCGGCGCCGATCTGAAGGCCACCCTGGCTCACGAATTCATGCACGCCATCCAATGGTCGTATCCCGTCAGTGTTGGTTGCATGGCCCCTGGCGAGTACGCCTGGTTTGCCGAAGCGAGCGCGACCTGGGCCGAGCACTATGTATACAGCACGAATCAGACCGAGCAAGAATATGCCCGCTTTTTTCTCAACCGCCCCGAACGCTCGTTAGAGGATCCAGGGGGAAGGCTGCGCGTCTACGGCGCCTACCTGTGGCCCTTCTACCTCACCCAGGGCCAGGCGTGGCCCGATAAGCCGGCGGTGATCCGAAGTATCTGGGAAGCCTTTGCCACCAATACCAGCCTGGCAGCGATCGACAAGAGCATCCCAGGCGGGTTCAAGCAGCAATGGGCGGGCTTCACCCTGCGCAACTGGAATACCGACCCGGTGACTGATTATCGGGATTGGGACGAGTTGTCGTGGGGCATTCCCTCCGGCCAGGTGCTCGATCTCAATAGCGCCCTGGTGGGGAAGCGGGCCGTGCGCGAGACGCCGTTGGTCGAGACGATCCCCTATCTGGCGGCCAAGTACTACCGCATCGATCTCAAGGACCCCGCCATTCACCGTCTTACCTTTTTCAACGGCTTGCACTACAAGCTGTCGGAGGCGACGGTCACGCACAGTCTTGGCCGGTCTTGGGTGAATGATCAAGTAACGTGGCGAACGCTGCACTGGAGTGAGGCTTCGGAGGACAATCAAAAGTACGTCAACATCTGGGCGATCCCCATGGTGGCTGGCGTCTGGCAGGAACCCGAGGACCTGACGAATTTGCCATATCGCACCTTCTGCCGAGACAAGCTGGATGAGAACCTGGATGCGCTGATCCTCGTCATCAGCAACAGCGCCTGGGACAAGAAGGATTACACGCCGCAGCCCGACGACAAAGCGCCCACTCTGTTCTACTCCAACATTCCCTGCGATGGCTGGCAGGGCGACTTCCACGGCGTGGCGCCTCTGAACGAATATCCCTTGCCGGTGTCTGCCGCCGGCGTGAAGCTGACGCCGGATCATCTCTGGGAAGGTGGTTTGGCTGGCGGGGCTTACCTGATCGGTAATTCGTACACCGCCAGCCAAGGCCAGTTCAACGCCACGGCCAGTTTTGATGTTTACGGCAATTGCCACGTCAATATGGATTACCACGCCCCGGTGGTGGGGTCGATGGTGGTCAACGAATTCGCGCTCGACGATGCTTTCGGACGCTACACGGTTTACTTCAAAGACGAGCATATCAACGGGCCGATGCATTGCGACGACGGCACCACCGGCGTCTTCCCGGACCCGATGCGGGGCGTATGGATCTGGTATTTGTGGGTGGCGGCGGAGGATCCGCCCGGCCTCAATCGCCCGCCGACTATCCGGGTGCTTGAGCCGATGCACGTGTCAGACGATGGCCAGCAGATGAGGGGCGACAAATCGATCACGTGGAACGGCACACCAGTGAGAACATACGAGTATCACTGGGGTTTCGCGCCCGACACCGGGCCCTGAGCCGTGGCCCTGACCTGCCAGGTGCGACGCACGACACCTTGCTTCGACGTGCGTCGCACCTGGGTTCGTGAGGCAGGCAAGTGAGGCGTTGAGGGGATGGGAGACGCGGGCATGGACTCAACCGGCCGCGCGGCGATAGCCGGTTACCAGCATGGGCACGATGACAGCCGCGGCCACAGCATGGAGCAGCGCCGTGGCCGTGCTGGCCAGGAGCGATTTGGCAGGAACGGGGATGAGGTAGTCGGGGAGGAAGCTGACCACCAGGACGATGAGGGCGATGCGGAGGAAGCTCTGGTCGGCCTGGGGCCGGCGGGCGGCCAGCCAGGCGAATAGGGCCGTGGCCAGTGCGGTTGGGAGCAGGGTGAAGATGGCCGAGCGAGCCAGGCTGTCAAGTGGTTTGAAGGCGCTCAGATCGGGCCAGATGGCCAGGATCACAGACTGGACGACGAGGACGGCGACGATGGCGGCGACGGCGGCCGTAGCGCCGAGTCGGAGCCACTGGCCGCGGGCGAGGGGACGGATGGGTTCCAGAGTTTTGGCTGTCATCGAAGGGTTTTCCGGGAGTGAGAGGTGTTCCGTGTTCCGTGGAGCGTGGAGCGTGAAACGTGAGGAGTGAAACGTGAGGAGTGGGGAGTGGGGAGTGGGGTGGGGGGGGCGTCAGCCGGATTTGGCGGCCAGGAAGACGAGCGGGGTTTCGGCGCGGATGCCACGGCTGGCCCCGGCCAGGGCGATGACGGTGCTGCCAGCGGCCACGGCGATGTCGCGGCCATCGACGGTCATCACGCCGGAGCCGGAGAGGAAGTGGTAGATGGAAAGGGCTTCGGGGTGGGGTGGGATGCGCTGGCCGGGGGTCAGGCCGGCGACAAGGGCTTTGAAGTGCTCGCTATCGAGCAGGAATTGAGGCTGGGGGCCGGCGTCATTGAAGCGAGCCAGGGCGGCGGTGTCGGGGAAGTGGGTTGGTGGGAGGGCGGTGGGGGTCATGGGCGGAGGTCAGGGATGAGAGATTGGAGATTGGAGACTGGAGATTGGTGAGGGGCGGAGGGCTTGAAAGAGACGCCAGAGGTAGGGGAGCATGGCCGCGAAGACGAAAAGGTAGGCGATGGCGACAACCGGGCGCGCCTGTTGCCATTGCAGGACGATGCTGGCCAGCCAGATGGCGGCGACGGCCAGGTTGAGCGTCACCAGCGTGAACCAGCTGCCCTCGCTGCGGGTCAGGGCTTGCTGCCAACGGCCGCTGCCAAAGCGCAGGGCGGCCGCCGGCAGAAAGGCAAGGGCGATCTGCATCACCCAGCCGTAGATCAGGCCCTGGGTGACGCCAAGCTCCAGGCGGGTGAGGGGGACGTTGTCGGGGCCAAGCAGGACGAAGAAGATGGTGGCAATGGCGGGGGCGGCGATCCAGATGTAGCTGAGCAGGAGGTGGGCGCCGTTGACGATGCGCACCGGGGTGGGGCGATGGGTGGTGAGGAAGAAGTTAGCCAGCATCAGGGCCAGGCCGCCGATGTAGATCAGCAGGCTGCCGCCGATGACGGGCAGGACGCCGATGTAGGGGCCGAACCATAGCCCTACCCCGCCGACCGCCATCAGCCAGAAGCTGGGAGCGACCCATTTTGGCCGGGCCAGGGTGCGGCCGAACAAGGCCGGCAGGACATCCAGCGCCACGCCCGCCACCAGAATGCCCGTGAAGCCGAAGATGTTGGCGTGGATGTGCGATTCCTTGACGGCCTGATAACCCCGCGGCGACCACCAGCCGTCGATCATGATCATGGCCATGAGGACGCCCAGAAGCAGGTAGAAGGGCGCGGCCAGGTAGAAGCGGGCGACGATGGGGCGCTGGCCCGGCGCTCGCCGCCAAACCCCGACCAGGAGGGCGATTTCGGCTAAAGTTGCAAGCAAGAGAAGCGTGGCCCCGCTCGACCGCTGCCATTGCACGCCGGTGATCTGGCCCACCGCCAGCAGCAGCAGGCCGGTGTTGAGCAGGCCGAAGGCCGTCCAGAGCCAGCGCGAGGATGGCGGCGTCGTCTCCAGGCGCCGGGCCAGCAGCAGCGGCAGGGCGCCGAAAGCCGCCTGCACCAGCACGCCGATCGTGATCACGTGCAGCCGGAACCAGTAGAGGTTGTTCAGTTCGGGCAGCAGGCCAAACTGGGCCAGTGCAAAATCGATCAGGCTGAGCAGGGCAACGATGCCGTAGGCCAGCGCCATGACAAAGTGAACGCGGGCGACGGCGGCAGGGCGGGGTTGGGGCATGGGGACTCCGAGGGGGCGGGTGGCAGGTCGCAAGTCGCAGAGCTTGTCCCTTCGCTCCGTTCAGGGCAGGCTCTGAGTGAAACGAAGGATGGCGGATTGACCGTTGACCGTTGACTGTTGATTGTTGACTGTTCTCTCCGTTATCTCACGTTGCATCCTACACCGCCCATCCTATCACCCCCGCCCCCCTCTGTCTTCGACTTTTGTCGGATCACCCCCCCCAATCTCCAACCTCCAAACCCCAATCTCCAATAACCAATCCCCAATCCCTAATAACCAATCCCCAATAACCAATCCCCAATAACCAATCCCCAATAACCAATCCCTAATCTCCCCCTCACCCCCCGACCATCGCCCTCGCCTCAAGCCCTGCCCGGTCGAGAATGCGGATGTGCTGGCGCTCCACCTCGATCAGCCCGGCTTCACCCAGGCCGCGCATGGCCCGGCTGAGCACATCGGGGACGGTGCCCAGGCGGGCGGCCAGCTCGGTTTGCGTGGCCCAGCGCTGCCGCACCACCACGTCGCCGGCGCTTTGCTCCAGCAGCAACCGCGCCAGCCGCGCTTCCACCGTCCGTAACGACAGATCGGCCACCAGCCCCACCAGTTCGATCACCCGGTCGGCCATCCGCTCCAGCACCTGTACGGCTACGGCGGGGTGCGTCTCCAGCAGGCGGCGGATGACGGCGCGCTCGATCAGCCAGAGTCCGGTGGGTTCGAGGACGATGGCCGTGGCGGGGTTGGGGCGGTTGCCGAAGACGCCGATCTCGTTGAAGGTTTCGCCCGGCCCCAAGAAGCGCAGCACCTGCTCGCGGCCTTCGGGCGACATCTTGACGACTTTGATCCAGCCGCTGTGCACCTGGTACAGCCCTGCTGCGGCCTCGCCTTCGAGGAAGAGGATGGCGCCGGCCGGGTACGACCGCCACAGCGCCGTCTTCGCCAGCGATCTCAGCACCTCGGCGTCTAGCCCGCGCAGGAAGGGGATGGCGGCAAGTCTTTGGGGGAGGGCGGAGGGTTCGGGTTTTTGCATCGTCGGGTCGAGGAGTGGCGTGGTTATGCGCCACAACGATACCCTTTCCTGGGTCTGACGTACCGTACAGCCTTATCGGATTGGTAATTCACGTGTGCGGAACCGGCGCTCACCGATACTTATTATCACGCCACTGGCGAGGGCGTCTGCGAAATTCTGCACCAGCAGGTTCAGATAATGATTGACCGTCGCAGGACGCATGTCAGACAGCCGGAAAATGACGACGCTTGGCATGTTAGCGCCACTCGCGGCCAGCAAATCGCCGAAATCAAGATCGTGTGTCAGCACGATGCTTTTCTCGTTGCGCGCCTTCTCGAGAATCTCGGCATCTGACAGGCGATCTAGCCCCAGTTCATGAATGTGCTCGGCGTCATGACCAAGGGCGCGCAAGAATCTGACCGATAGCGGCGAAATACCCATATCGGCCAGGAAATTCACGCTGCTAACTCCAGGGTATGGACGCTCTCCTCGGCCAACAAGGAAGCATATCGCAAAGCCTGATGGATGTCTTCGCTATCGAGGTAGGGATAGGCAGCGATGATTTCGTCGGTCGTCATGCCATTGGCAACCAGGTTCAGGATGAGCGATACGGTTATCCGCATCCCGCGGATACACGCTCTGCCGCCCATGATGCGATAATCGAAGGTAATGCGGTCAAGTTTGAACATGGTAGTCTCTCGGAAGGCCGACGGTAATGATTCGGCAAGTATAGCACTGTTTTCGTCCGGGCGAGATGAAGCGGGTCAATGCTCATTTCCACCAGGCGATCTCTTCTTCCGTCCGCCCACACAGCCGGTAGACGATCTGGACCGATCAGGCGGTCGGTGGCGGCCACTCGCCGCCAGATCATCATCCCGATCAGGATGATGATCGAGGCGTGTTTCCAGGTAATGTTGCGAAAAGAGCGATTTGCCAGGGGCACTGACAGGTTTCGGCAGGTTTTCGCTCATGCCGGGCATTTTACATCGGGGGAGCGACGGACGAAAGCGCAGGCGCGACGCGGGGAGGCGCGATGCATTTTGGAGCAGAGAAACTGGCTCGCCAATCGCGGGCATTTGCAGTCATGATCAGGCTGGCGGGAGGCGCTAATGATTTCGTGACAATTCCGTGCAATCCGTGTAAGCTGTGGGCCAGGAATAACCCATGTCCCACGATCTCATTGCACCTTCCTCGAAGTCATCCACCTGGACAAGCTGGGGGATCAGCCTGCTGAACGGCCTGGTGGGGGACTATCTGGCCGGGCGCCAGAATGGATTGGCCATCGATATGGCCTTCTATGAGCAGAATCGCCCGCTGGCGCTGGCGCCGACAGCACTCCGCCAGGCCCATCCCCACGCCGGCCCCAAGATCGCTATCCTGGTGCACGGTCTTGGCTGCAACGAAGGCGTCTGGACCTTTCGCGACCCGGCGCAGCCAGAGACCTTCACTTCCTTTGGCGTGCGCTTGCAGGCCGATCTCGGCTTCACTCCCTTCTCCTTGCGCTACAATACCGGTCTGCCGGTGGCGGAGAATGGCAGGCGGCTGGCGGGACTGGTGGCTCAGTTGGTCGCTTGCTATCCCCAGTCCATCGAGGAGATCGTGCTCATCGGCCACAGCATGGGCGGGCTGGTGTTGCGCAGCGCCTGCTTCTACGCCGCCCAACACGGTTCATCCTGGGTGCAGCAGGTGACGCACGCCTTCTACCTGGGTTCGCCGCACGATGGCGCCTACCTGGAGAAGGCAGGTCACGCGGCGACGAGGGTGCTCCAGGCCATACCCCATCCCATCCCCCGGCTGGTCGGCGATGTCTTCGACCTGCGCAGCCAGGGGATCAAAGATTTGCGCGAGGGTACGTTGGTGGCATCTGGAGATGGGGAAGCGCCGCCGGCGGCGGATGGCGAGGACATCCCCTGGCTGCCCCATGTTCAGCACCATTTGATCAACGGCGTCCTTGTGGCCGGCGGGCAGCATCCGCTTGGCGCCCTGTTGGGCGATGGCCTGGTCCCGCCGCCAAGAGACCTCCGGCAGGAGCGAGATGATCGAGACGCGCCACAGCGCCCAGGCCGCCGGCTGCATCTCATCCCCAATGTCCACCATCTGCAACTGGTCCGTGATCCCGCTGTCTACCAGCGCATCTGGCAGGCGTGCAGCGCCGCCTGAACGAGGCTATGCCATGTCGCCGCTAACGGCCACTCAGGTCAAAGGCTTGATCGAATTGACGCAGGATGCCGTCGATGCCGTCACGGCTGCCGTCGCCGAGACCCATCTCGCGCTCGCCCATCAGCCCTACGCCGTGCTGGCGCAGATACCGTTGGTGGCTGTGCCAGCCATCGCCATCGAGGCCGTCCAGCAGACGGTGACGGCGACGGTCTACGCCAGCATCCGTGCGGTCAATTGCATCGCCGGCGCCACCGCCAGACAGATCGCGGCGCGGCTGGCGGACGAGGGCGACTCTTGATCGCCGGGGGGCGGTGCGCAGCCCCCCGGCCTCCTCTCGGCAAGGACAAGTGCGGGCGGATCCTCAGTGCAGCAGCCGCGGGAACCAGTAGCGGCGCGGGGCGGGCGGCGTGGGGGTGGGCGTGGCGGCGCCGGTGATCGTGATGACCAGATCGGCGCAGGTTTGGGCGCCGTCGTCGTCGCGCACGCAAACGGAGGCGGTGTAGCTGCCGGGCTGGGCAAACGTGTGGCCGGGGAAGTTCATGGTCCCAGCCATGCCCGCGGGCGAGGAGGCGGCGGCGTCCCGCTGCACGCTGCCTGCTTCCAGGGCGCTGCCATCGCCCCAGGCGATGGTGGCGGTGTGCGTGTCCAGGTTGCCCTTGTCGGTGAAGGCGATCGGGGCCAGAGTCAAGGGTTGGCCGGCTGAGCCGGTGGGGGTCTGGTCGATCACCACCTCCGGCGGGGCGTTGGCAATGGTGACCGTGGTCACGCCGCTGCCCAGGCGCCCGTTGGCGTCTTCGACCAGAATGCTGGCGGGGAAAGCGCCGTCGTCCTGGTAGCGGTGGCTGATTTGCAGCCCGTCGATGGCTTCGATGCCGTCGCCGAAGTTCCAGCGCAAGGCGGTGATCTGGCCCAGGCCCGAACCGGCCGTGTCGACCGCAAACGAGACTGGGGCTCCTTCTTGGGCGGCGGCGGGATCGGCCAGGGCGTCGATAGCGGCGATGCCGTAGAGATCGCCTTTGGCCGCGGTCACGCCCACGTTACCGGCTCCATCCACCGCCTGCACCATGAACAGCACGGGCTGGTCAAGGTCGGACAGCAGCCCAGTCCAGCGGTCGCTGGCCAGGTCGTAGTTCAGGTCGAGCGAATGCCAATGCCCATCGCCGGCGGTATAGGTGACGGCCACGCGCTCGACGCCGGAGATGTCGCTGACCTGGACGGAGAAGCGGAGTTGTTGCGAGGTGGGAACGACCGAAGCGGGGGAAACGACCGAAGCGGGGGAAACGACCGAAGCGGGGGAAACGACTAAAGTCGTTACTACGGGGTTGCTTTCGTAGGCGGCGCCGACGGAGACGATGAGCGGGGGTTGGAAGTCGGGCGAAGCCGAGTGGTAGACATCGTAGACCAGGTGGTCGTAGCGGCGCTCGGTCCCGACCACGTGGCTGCCCCCGCCCTGGTTGACCACGCCCGTGTGCAGGAATTGGCCGGGGCTGAGGATGAGGCGCTGTTGCACGCCTTGCGGGGTGGTGAAGTGGTTGACCCGCGCCAACAGGTCAGGCTGCCAGCCGTGATAGATGAACTGCGGCTCGTAGCGGGCGGTCTCGGTCACGGGCATGGTGATCACGGGGTCGAAGTTGGGCAGGTCGGTGTAGTTGGCCGCAACGAGGAAGGCGCCGTGCGCCACCTGTTGGCCCGGCCCCGGTTGGCTGATGTCCAGGGCGGCGCGCGGCTGCAAGGGGTTGTAGAGGATCGACTGGTGGCCGTTGTTGCTGCTGAGATAGGCGCCGTCGGGCGTCTGGATCAGTTGGAAGCTGGGGTCGAAGCTGATGGTCGTCTTGGCCAGCGTCTGCGAGGGCCGGTTGACCGCGAGGGTGGTGAAGGGGGCCGGGTCGGCGAGGCTGGCGGCGGTGGCGGCAGGAGTCTGCACACGCCACGTCGGCAGGCCATAGAGTGTCGAAACGGCCATGGCCTTCTCGTCGTAGGGGCCATAGGCGCCGAGGCTGAGCAGGGCGTAATCCTGTTTGGCCTTGAGCAGGGCCTGGCCGATGGTGGTGGGGCCGCCCAGGTTGGCGGCAAAGTTGCTCATCAGTTCTTCCGAGAGGGCCACGGCCGTATCATCGCCATAGCCATAGCCGGTGTTGCCGATCCAGACGGCCTTCTTCTGGGCAAAGGCTTGGGCGAAGTCGAGGTCGGCGGAGAATTGGCGGCCGAACGCGCTCGTACAAATGTCGCAGACATTCAACCCTGAATGGCAGCCGACCGAGAAATTCACCGTCCCGCCCAGATCGACCAGCGCCTGCGAGACCTCGGTGGCGGTGAACAGACCGCCGGCGCCGAGCATGTTGCGGTCGGCGGGTTCGAGCAGGAAGTGCGAGAAGTGGGCATTGAGCGAGTTGAGTTCGTGGCGGCTGCCAAAAAGCCCGGCCCGCAGATCGTCGGCGCTCCAGGTGTTGTTATTGGCGGCGGTGGTGGTCAGCCCGCGGGCGCTGAAGGCGTCGGCTATCCGCTGCGTGCTGTCCATGAGGAAGTCGTAGCCGAAGGTGAGGCCGCTGGTCGCGTTCAGCACGCCATCCCGGGCCAGGTACTCCTGCACCAGGGCGGCCATTTCGGACGGTGTCTCGACCAGGCGGCCGAGAGTGTAGTTGGGCACATACAGCGGTCGGCCGCGGTAGGGCGTCGGCTCGAAGTCGGCGTAGTAGTCGTCGGTGAGCATGTAGCCGCGCAGGAAGGCGGCATAGAGGGCGGTGTCGCTCTCGACCAGCAACTGGCCGGTGTACTCGAATTCGTTCGAGGTGGCGACGATGTCCTTGCTCCGGCGGAAGGGGATGGCCTCGTCGTTGCCGACGAAGACCAGGTTTTCGAGGCCGGGATGGGTGGCGATCAGGCTGCCGATGAGCAGTTTGATGCCATAGCCGACCTCGTTGGCGGCCTCGGGCACGCACACACGGCCGTTGTCCCATTCGGCGTAGCTTTCTTCCAGCGGCTGATAGCTTTCCAGCGGGACGATCAGGCCCTTGACCGAATCGTGTTCGGCCAGTTGCTTCAGGGCCGCGGCCAGGGGCGCTACCTCGACCGGGCCATACATCCGCTCCAGCCGCTGCTTGGGGAACAGGATCAGGGTGCGGGTCTGGTCGGCCGGCCAGGGGGCATAGCTCTCGCCCGGCGTTCCCGCAAAGGCGAAGGTGCGGGAGCAGGTGGCAGGTGGGGGCGGGGGCGTGACTTCGACCCGCAGCTTGTATGGCTCGGTGCTCGAGCTGCCGTTGTGCCCCACCACCGCCACATAGTAATGATCGACCGCATAGATGGCCACGTCCGTGATCTGCTCGTCGGCCGGGCCAGGCTGAACGGAGTACCCCACCAGCGGCACGTTTTGCAGCGGCACGTTCTGCAAGGGCACGTTTTGCAGCGGCACATTCTGCAGAGGTACATTCTGCAGGGGTACGTTTTGCAGGGGCACATTCTGCAGGGGCACGTTTTGCAGGGGAACATTTTGCAACGGCACATTTTGCAGGGGCACGTTTTGCAGCGGCAGCGATTGCACCGGCACATCATAGGTGCTCATTTGAGCCATGGGCAGGTCGTTGGCCAGGATGTCGGAGGGGATGTCGGTGGGGCGGAAGAGCACCAGGTCGAAGTCGGCAGGCAGGCCCACCAGCTTGAAGGTGACGACCGAGCCGCGCTGGATTCCCGCCACCGGCAGCTTGAAGAAATCGACATCGTTGGCATCGCAGATAAAGCCGGTGTAATCCAGGCCGGGAACCATGCCGGCGGCCTGCGTCCAGTCGTCGTTGGTTTCGTATGGGTCGTTGCAGGGGAGATGGCGGTTGATCGCCGTCCCGAACTCCGAGGTGTTCCCGTCCGCATCGGTGGCCGTGGCTGTGATCTGCTTGCCCCTCAGCCCGGCCGTGAGGACGAAATGACCGAAGCTGTCGGTCTGCACCCGTCCCAGGAAGTAGCGGCCCTGGCTGCCATCGTCGCCGAAGACCTCGACCGTCGCCCCCGCCGCCGCCTGGCCTGAGACCTCGCTTCCTGCCGCTGCTGCCAGCGCCGGCGGGGTCAGTTCCTGGTTTCCGCCCGCCTGGTTGTCGATGCCGGCGGCGCCGTTGCCGTAGATGAGGTTGCCGGCGATGGTGTTGCCGGTGCTGGCCTCCACGGCCACACCTGCGCGGTCGTTGAAAGCGATGATGTTGCCCTCGCCCCTGTTCAGGCCGCCGATCAGGTTGTCGTTCGAGCCGCCCTGCACCCGCACCCCGTCCAGCGGCTGGCCAAAATCGGACCCCACCAGATTCGTGCCGATGAAATTGCCCTGGATGCGATTGGCGACCGCGCCGGTGGTCAGCAAGACGCCGTGGGCGTTGTTGCCGGCAATGGTGTTGCCGGCCCCGGTTTGACCGCCGCCGATGGTGTTGTCCCGGCCACCGTCGATGAGCAGACCGCCCGCATTCGGCACCCGGCCGGCCGCGTCGCCATCCAGCCCGATGATGTTGCCGGCGACGATGTTGCCGCTGCTGCCGGCGCCCACGATCTCGATGCCGTTGCCGTTATTGCCCGACACCAGGTTGCGGGCGCCGCTGATGGCGTCGCCGATGGTGGTGTTGGCGGCGTTCAGCAGGCGGATGCCGGCGCTGTTGCCAATGGCATCCGTGCCCTCGGCATCCACGCCGATGAAATTGCCCAGGATGCGGTTGCCGATCCCGCCCTCCAGTAGGATGCCCGGCCCGCCGTTGCCCGAGACCAGGTTGCTGCTCCCCAGCGTCAGCCCGCCGATGGCGTTGTTGCTGGAGCCGCGACCGACGATGCCCGCGCCGCCGTTGCCCCTGTCCGCTTGGCCGTCGGCAGAGACGCCAATGAAATTCCCCAGCAGGGTGTGTCCCCCGCCGCCTTGCAGGACGATGCCGTTGCCGCCGAAGCTGTGGATGACCAGCCCCTGCACCGTGCTGCCGTTGCCATCGATCACCAGCCCATCGCTGGCCCCGGCCTGGCTGCCGTCGATCTCGACCTGACCTTCCGGCCCGGTGTCGCCCTGGAGGATGACCGCGTTGCGCAGGATCGGCAACGGCCCGGCCACCTGAATGACCCCGGCCGGCATCTGCGTGAAGACGATGCTGTTGGCCACGGCGCCTGCCTGTGCGGCGGCGGTGTTGTTCGAGGCATCGATGGCCTCGGACAGCGAGCAGTTCATCACCGTGCAGGCGCCGTCATTCCGGCCGCTGGTGGTGTTGACGTTGAACACCGGCGGCGATTGCAGCGGATCGGTGGTGGGAGTGGCTGTGGGGGTGGCCGTGATGGTGGGAGTTGGCGGGGCGGTGGGGGTCGGCGTTGGCGTTGCCAGGCGCACGGTAAAGAGGGCGCCGCTGTAGGTGCGGTCGCCCAGGTAGGGGTAGCGGACGGTGTGGTCGTCGATGACTATGCCGCCCGGCCCTGCCGCCGCCGAGACGAAGGCGTAGTTCATCCATTCGTTTACCGGCCCCAGGTCGATCTCATAGGCTGGGTAGCGGGTGGGGTCGGTCGCCTGCCAGTTGAAGCCGCCGCCGGAGTTCGTGACCATCAGGGCCAGGAACTGCTGGCGGTAGCCCAACGCATTCACGCCCCACAAGCGCACATAGTTATAGCCCGCCAGCGGCGTGGAGGGTTGGGTGACGAGTTGTCCGCTGAAGATGAATAGCGGGGTAGGCGTTGCGGTGGGTGTGGGCGTCCAGGTGGGGGTGTTGGTGGGCGTGCGAGTGGGTGTCCGGGTAGGGGTGGGCGTCCAGGTGGGGGTGTTGGTGGGCGTGCGAGTGGGTGTAGGCGTCCAAGTGGGGGTGTGGGTAGGTGTGCTGGTGGGAGTGGGCGTCCAAGTGGGGGTGTTGGTGGGGGTGTGGGTGGGGGTGCGGGTGGGTGTGGGCGTCCAGGTGGGGGTGTTGGTGGGGGTGCGGGTGGGAGTGGGCGTCCAGGTGGGGGTGTTGGTGGGTGTGCGAGTGGGAGTGGGCGTCCAGGTGGGGGTGTTCGTAGGCGTGCGAGTGGGAGTGGGCGTCCAGGTGGGGGTGTTGGTGGGTGTGCGGGTGGGAGTACGCGTCGGTGTTGGAGTGTTGGTGGGCGTGCGGGTGGGTGTACGCGTCGGCGTTCGAGTGGGTGTGCGCGTTGGGGTTCGCGTTGGGGTTCGCGTTGGGGTTTTGGTCGCCGTCGGTGTGTTGGTGGGTGTGTTGGTGGGCGTTGCCTGAATTTCGTAGGCGCCGATGTCGCAGGTTTGGCCGACCGGCCCGACTGCGCCGGCGTCCACCGGACGCGGCTCGCCGCGTTGGTCGGTGGTGGGGCAGTCGGCGTCGGGGGCGGCATCGACGGCGGGGCCGCCCTCGATCAGGGCGTGGGTTTGGGTCGTGCCGCCGTTGTTGGCCAGAGTTGTGACCAGGATGCTGGTCAGGGCGATGCTGGTCCCATCCGAAGTGGCGTTGATATCGCTGCCGCCCGGTGTGAAATCAGAGAAGGCGTCATTGTCGTCCTCGCCGCTATGACCGAAGAGATTGTAGTCATTGGCGGCGATGGTGATTTGCGACGGTTCGAAACGTAGCAACTGATTGCCGCTGCCGCCTGAGTACAAGAAGTGATAGATTTCGCTGCCCGCACTGGCCGTATTGCCGCTGATCAGGGTTCGGCTCAGCGTCAAGTCGCCCGAATCGTAAATTCCGCCACCGTCAAGCCCTGCAGTATTGCCGGTCAGTGTACTGTTGGCAATGGTTGCGGTACCATAGTTGCTCAACCCACCGCCCCAACCGCCGACGCCTTCGCCGAGATAAAAGGCCGTATTGCCCGACAGTGTGCTGTTAACCATCATGAGATTGGCGTCGCCAGCAACGAAAATGCCGCCGCCCGCATTCTCCGTGCTATTGCCGGAAAGCGTACTTGTTTTGATCGTCACATCGCCATCAACGAAGATGCCGCCGCCAGCGCCATCCGACGAATTACCGATCAGCGTACTCCACATGACACTGACGTTGTTGCTGGCATAGATGCCGCCGCCTCTGCGGGATGCCGAGTTTCCAGAAAGGGTGCTCGATGAGACTGTAATCGTACCGGTTTCGTTGTAGATTCCTCCGCCTTCATAGGCAGAGTTGTCCGCTAGGTAGCTGTTCTGAATCAAGATGGTCCCGCCGTAAGAAAAGATCGCGCCGCCATCACTTTCGGCGCTATTGCCCGAGAGCGTACTATTGCTGATTGTCGCTTCTCCCTGCGACAGGATGCCGCCCCCATCTCCGCCGCCCTCGACTGAATAGGCGAAGTTTCCTGAGATGGTCGCGTGGTCGATGTCGAGTACGCCATCGTTGAAGATTCCACCGCCGTAGTACGACGAGCCACCGCTGATCGTGGCGCTATTGAGGGTCAAACTCCCACTGGGGCCAACAGTTAGAATTCGAAATGGAACGGACACTGAAGTTCGCTCGATAGTGCTGCCGTTGCCCGCGATGGTGATAGGGGTGGTGATGCCAGGCAGGGCCGAATTCGTGCCATAGGCTGTCGTATAGCTAAGCATCGCCGCCAAAGGCAAGGTGATCACGTCGAGACCAAGACCCGCTGAGCACTCGCTCGAACCGCTTTGATCGTCATTATTGGCATTGATAATCGCCTCGACCAACGAACAACCATCGCCACTGGCAAGACCAGCCGCCCCCGCCGTCACGCTGATTCCTGCTGCCGCCCCTGGCCCTGCGCTCAACGCCAACAGCAGCGCCGCCCCCGCCAGACCCACCCCCAAACGCACTTGCAGCCACTGCCGCCGTTGCTGAGACATGCCCAGCAGCCGTCGATAGGCGCGGTCGAAACGCGCGAACAATCGCCGCCCGCGTTTCATCATCAGGCGCAGCAGCCAGGGGCGGGCGGCAGCTGCGGCCAGTTGCTCTTGCCAGGCGGCCAGGACGGCGGGGTCGATTTCAGCGGGGTGTGGGGTGTGGGGTCTCATCGTGTGTGCTCTTGCGAGGGAGGTGGGGGGAGGGGGCGGTGGTAAGCGCGGCCAGCAGCCGTCCGCCTCTCGGGCGAACGCCGTAAGGTTTGTACTGTAACCAACGCTCCCGTGCTTCCCTACCACCTGTTGCGGGTGGGCGTTGGCGGCGCTATTGTAACCGATCCGAGCGATGGCGCAAACACGCCCCGCCAGCACCCCTCACCCCCCAATCTCCAATCTCCAATCTCCAATCTCCAATCTCCAATCTCCAACAAGCCACTAACCACTAACCACTCCCTCCTCCCCCCATCCCCGCCACCTTGCGAACGATGCGCTCGGCGGCCGGCTGCGGGCCGGGTGAAAAGTTTTCCATCGTCAACTTCTCGTAGGCGGCGATGTAGCGGGCGGCCAACTCGGCGATGGTCTTGGGGGGCAGGGTGGGCGGCTCGCCCTCGCCCCGGTAGCCGCGGGCTACATACCACAGGCGCAGGAATTCTTTGTCGAAGCTCTCCGGCTCGCGGCCTTCGCGTTTGGCCGGGCCATAGCTTTGCGCCACCCAAAAGCGGCTGCTGTCGGGCGTGTGGATTTCGTCGATCAGGGCCAGCTTGCCGTCGATCAAGCCGAATTCGTACTTGGTGTCCACCAGCACCAACCCCCCGCGCATGGCCACGCTTTGCCCACGTTTGAACAAGGCCACGGCCACCCGCTTCACCTCCTCCCACAGTTCTGGCTCGACCAGCCCGCGCTCCACCACCTCAGCAGACGTCAGCCGCTCGTCGTGTTGGCCGCGCTCGGCTTTCGTCGTGGGCGTGATCACCGGTTCGGGCAGACGGTCGTTCTTGTGCAGACCGGGCGGCAGGGCCAGCCCATATGGCCGCTCCACCCCGGCCTGGTACAGCGTCCACAGGCTGGTGCTGGTGACGCCGGTGATGTAACCGCGCACGATCACCTCCACCGGCAGCGCCTGCGCCTCGCGCGCCAGCATCACGTTGGGATCGGGGATGGCGATGACGTGGTTGGCGACGATGTCGGCGGTGCGCTGGAACCACCATGCCGCCAGTTGGTTGAGCACCTGGCCCTTGTAGGGGATCAGGCCCAGAACCCGGTCGAAGGCGCTGACCCGGTCAGTGGTGATCAGCAGGCGGCGGTCATCGCCCAGGCGGTAGATATCGCGGACTTTGCCCTCTTCTTTGGCGCCAAAACCTTCGAGATCGACGGCAGCGAGGGCATAGGGGATGGCCTGGAGGAGTTGGTCGTGGGTGAGCATAGGAGGCGGGTGGCGAGGGGCGGGTGACGAGTGGCGGGTAGCGGAATGAATGATCAGGTCGCGGTCAAACCTTCGGTGGATGGAAAGTCCGTCTGCAGAAGCCCCTGCTGTCGCTCTCGCCAGATTTGTTCGCGTTCTTCGGCCAAACCCTGCAACAACTCCGCCAGCGTTACATGCTCTTGCTGCATGATGGCGCTGAATTCCTCCGTCAGTTTGGGGAGGCAAAGTTGTCGAGGCAGCAGAGGACGGCGCTTACTCATAATGTGTCCACATACGGATGATTTTGACGATGTGTTCGTCATCCAGTACCTGATACACCAGCCGGTGTTGGATAGTAATACGCCGAGAATAGGCGCCGGAAAGATCGCCAACAAGCTTCTCGAAGCGAGGTGGCGAGCGATAGGGGTCTTCGGCGAGGATGTCTAGCAAATCCTGAGCCTTGTCTTTGAGTCCACTGGCGGCCAGGCGTTTGACATCTTTTTGCGCCTGATGAGAGTAGACCAATCGCCACTTCACCAGTCCAATTCCTCCGAGAACTTTTCTACCGGCGTCGCTATGCCTTCCTGAATCGATTCACGCATGCCTGGAATTGAAAGAAGGTAAAGCGTCTCCTGGATGGCTCGCCAATCATCTTCGGCCAGGAGCACCGCATTGTGCCGTTTGCCGGTGATGAGGAAGGGCTCGTGCGCGGTGGCGGCTTCGTCGATCAAGCGGTAAAGGCTGCCGCGCGCCTCAGTGGCTGTGATGCTTGTCATCTCGATACTCCGGAGGGTAGAAGATCACGATAATCGTACGTAATTCCGTACCATCAGTCAAGATTCAGCCTTGCCCTCGCCCGCGCCGCCATGTGCTGCGCCCGCGCCGGGGCCTCGCCCACATAGTTGCCTGCGTCGAGTAGCACGGCAATGCGGTCGGGCGCAAGCAGTCGGGTGAATTCGGGTTCGGCGGCCAGGGATGCGGCCAGTGGATTGCTTTCCCCGCGCTGCACCGCCGCCCAGGCCGCCAGGCTGTGCTGGCGGATGACTTCGTGCAGGTGCTGGCGGTCGCCGCCGGCCTTGACGGCTTCCATCAGCAGGCGTTCGCTGGCGGCAAAGACGCCGTACGCGGCCAGGTTGCGGGCGATGGCGCCGGGCCACAGGTTGAGATCGGCGAGGATGCCGTGGGCCGAGATCAGCAGTTCATCCGTGATCAGATAGGCTTCGGGGATGAGGGTGCGGCGGTTGGCCGAATCATCGAGGGTGCGTTCCAGCAGGCTGTGGGCGGCGTTGTGCCAGGCCACGTTGGGCAAGGCAGCCAGATGCCGGGCCAGGCTGTCGATCTTCTCGGCGGTGATGGGGTTGCGCTTGAAGGGCATGGCCGACGACCCCACCTGGCCCTTGCCGAACGGCTCCGAGAGTTCGCCAAAAGCCGGGGATTGGAGGAGGCGCAGGTCGAAGGCAAAGCGGTAGAGCGTGCCAGCCAGCCCGGCCAGAGCGTTGAGCGCCAGCCAGTCTTGCTTGCGCGGGTAGGTTTGCGTGGCGGCGGGAAACGCCTCCAATCCCAGTTCGGCCAGCGCCCGGCGTTCCAGCTCCCCCGCCGTGATTCCCGTCCCTGCCAGCAATTGCTCATACGAGGCCAGCGTTCCCACCGCCCCCTTCAAGCCCTTGCCCTTCAGATTCCTGCGCACGCGGCTGATTTCCTCCCAATCGGCCAGTAGATCCTGCAAGGTTTGGGCGAAGCGGTAGCCCAGGGTGGTCGGCTCCGCCGGCTGCAGGTGGGTGTAGCCCATGACCGCGGTTTGGGCATGGCGCTCGGTCAGGTCGGCAAAGGTCCGGATCAGCCCGGCCAGGCGGGTGAGCACCAGGTCGAGGGCTTCGATCTGGCGCAGGGCCTCGGCGTTGTCGACCACATCCATGCTGGTGGCGCCCAGGTGGATGATCCTGCCGCCAACCGTGCACTGCCCGGCGAAGGTCTTGATCTCGGCCATGACATCGTGCCGGGTGATCTGCTCGATCTCAAGCGCCCGGTCGAGGTCGATGTCGTCGGCATGGGCCTCGATATCGGCCAGCTGCGCCGCCGTGACCAGCCCGACCGTTGCCTGCGCCCGCGCCAGCGCCACCCAAATCCGCCGCCACAGTTGGCGCCGGTGGATTTCCGAGAAGATCTGGCGCATCTCGTCGGAGCCATAGCGCCAGGTGAAGGGGGAGAGGTAGGTGGAGTGGTCGGTCATAGGGCGGCCGAGTGAGTGCGAAACCAGGCGGAGATCTGCGCCAGCACGAGTTCCGAGCGAGCGACTTGCATGGTTAAAGACTCGAGGTCAGCGCTGGATGCTGCCAAGCCATACCCGTTCAAGCGTAAGAACAAACCCGCCGCAGTGACCCCCACCCGCTTGTTGCCATCGACAAAGGGATGGTTCCGCACCAGCGATTCCATCAGCGCCGCCGCTTTGCTGGAGAGATCGGGATACAGGTCTCGCCCCTCGAACGTGGCCTGTGGCCGGGCAACCGCCGATGCCAGCATTCCCAAGTCGCGAATGCCAGCGCCGCCACCGGTCTTGCTGATCAGGCGCATGTGTATGAACAGCACCTGCTCGACGGTGAGATAGTTCATGCCCGCGCGAGTGCTTCCAGGGCAGGGCGATACTGCTCGATGAACTCAGTGACCTGGCGAGCGAAGTCAGCATCCACCCCACGCGCCGCGGCTGGCACGGGTGCGATGGTGATGACACCGCGCGACGAATCGATCTGTACGTCCACTTCAGCGCCTTCGCCGAGCGAAAGCGGATCGAGGATATCCTTGGGGAGAGAGACGACCATGCTGTTGCCAGTGCGGAAGATTCTGCGAACCATGGGATTACAGACTCCTGCTGAACCTTGCTTGATGTGCTGACGATGTAAGCACACTCAACTATAGCACGCCGGCGGCAGAACGTCAAAGCCCCCAAGCGCCACTTCTGGCTTGACGATGGACGATGAGCACCCTCCATTTCCAGACGGGCTGATCGTCCATCGTCCGTTCCAAACGGGATGATTCTAAAACGACTTGAACACCGATCCGGCGCCGTTATGGCAGCAAGGGTAGATAAAGCATGTTCAGCGTTGCTTCGACGGGCACACCGGCCGCGCCGTTGGCCCAGGGCAGCAGGCGCCGGCCGGGGGACAAGGGCGCGTCGAGGGTGATGTCGAAGCGCCCCTCGCCATCGGTCACGCTGCTCCCGCGGCGCGCCCCGGTGTCGGCATCGCGCACTTCCACGGCGCTCCACGGCTGCGCCCAACCGTGAACGACGGTCGCGCCGATGCGGATGGGCGTCTCGATCACGGGCGTGATCGCCAGCAGCGGCGGCGGCTCCTCCATGTTGGCGGCGACGGACAGGGCGAGTTTGACCTCGGCCCCGGTCTGCATCTGGCCTTGCACCGTGTCCCAGGCGTCCATCGGGTCGGACGGCAGTTTGTCATCGGGCGAAAAGGTATCGAGCAGCCCCAGCCGATACCCACCGGCGCCGTTGCCCCTGGCGATGATCTCGAAGGCGCCGGCCTCCTCGGCCGGGACGACGAGCAGCCGGAACGGCGCGCCGGGGATGGTGATGTATTCAGCGCCGGCGATGGTGACGCCGCCCGGTCCCGCCTGCCCGCCGTTCGGGCTGCGCACCGTCACCTCGGCCGGGCCATCCAACGCCAGAATCAGAAAATCTCCGGCCCCTGGTTCTGCCTCCGACTCCGTCCATTGGGCGCCGCCTGGCATGGGAATGCCGAGGGTGGCGAAGATCTGCGCCCGCACCCTGTTGTCGCCGGGCAGGTCGCCATGCGAAACATCGGCAAACGTCTTTTCGTGCGCGGGCGCGGGCAGACGGGCGCTGTTTGCAGGCACGGTGCCGTCGCCGTCGGCGTCGAATTCGTCCTCTCGCAGCCAGTTGGGTTTGCCGTCTTCCCACAAGGGCCAATCGAGCAGGGGGCGCCGGCGGACGAAGAAACGGGTGGTGGTGGCTGTCTGCGTCCCGATCAAGGTGCTTACGTCGGTGCGGGCAAAGAGATCGGGCAGGCCGGCTTCGAGCTGTGGCAGGTATTCGTTGCGTTGGTGCAGGCTGGCGACGGGCTTGGGGGCATCACCGTTCTCCTCGTCGAGCAGATAGTCGTCGATCGGCAACAACTCCTGGCCGCTTCTGACTGTGCGAAAGACTGCCAGGCGGGCCGTGTTTGTTGGCAGATCGCCTAAGAAATACAGCATGAGGGCATAGGCGATATGGTCGAGTTTCCCCATCCACCCGCCTTCGTAGATGATTCCGCCCTCCCACGAGGGATAGGCCCGCGCCGCGCCGCGATGCGGGCTGCCCAGCGTGATCAGGTGGGCCACATCAGCGGCGCAGCTGTGGCTCTGGACATAGGCGCGGCCGAGCAAGCCGCCCATGCTGTGCCCGACCACCTCCACCCTGGCCGCGCCGGTCTGGGCCTTGAGGCTCTGGATGCTGTCGCGAACCAGGCCGACGTTCGTCGCCATCGGTTGGCGCCAATCGTAAAACAGCACCTTCAGGTTGCCGTTCGTTTCGCTATAGCCGGCGGCGGCCAACTGATCGAGCAGAGGGCGATAGAAGCTCTCGGCGATGGGTGTGAACCAGCCCCAGCTTTCGGGTTCGCAGCCCGCGCCGCCAAACACGCACTGCCAGCTGAACGAGGCGAACATGCCGGGAATGACCAGGATGGGGCGGCGGGTCGTCGTTTCCGAGGCGATGAAGTCGGCGCCAACAGCGTCTGGGGGGCCGGTGAGGGTGCGGTTGGCCGGCGCAAACGTGTAGCCCGGCTTGGAGGGCGTGACCGCGTAACTTCCTGCCTGCAGCCCGGTCAGGGTGTAGTTGCCGTCGTCGTCGGTGGCCGTGCTGTGGCCCGGGCCGGCCGAGACCGTGGCGCAAGGGATGGCGCGGCCGCTGGCATCGAGCACCTGGCCGGAGATGGAGAAGCCGGGCGCGCCGCCTGCGGCTTTCCAGCTTGGCGCCAGGTCATCGCCGCCCTGCCGGGTGAGGTTGGTTGCATTCCCACCCTGCGCCGGCATGGTGTAGATCTCGATGTTGCCATCGACATCGGTGCTGAAAGCCAGATGCTGGCCATCGGGGGCATAGGTGGCCGCCCATTCGTTCTTCAGGAACCACGAGCTGAGCCGCTGTTCGCTGCCGCCGCCGGCAGCGATGCTGTAGAGATCGAAATCGAGCAGGTTGCGACAGCTGGCGTACACGATGCGGCTGCCGTCAGGCGACCAGCGCGGATAAAGGTCGGCGCCCAGGCGGCTGGTCACTCGTTGCTGATTGTTGCCATCGGCGTCCATCAGCCACACATCCCAGTTCCACTGGCAAGCCGCCGCCGCCACGGTGGCCCGCATGAAGACGATTCGCCTGCCATCAGGCGAGAGGCGCGGGGACATGGCGTGGTTGAGGGCCACCGACCCGACCTGATGCACATCACCCCCATCGGCGCGCATGGAAAGGATCTGGAAGAAGCTGCCGCCGCGGTCGGACGAGAAAAGGATGCGGTCGCCGGCCGGCGACCAGGCCGGATGCACATCGGCGAACGTGTTGTCGGTCAGCTTCGCCTCCGCACCAGCCAGCGTCCGCACATAGATTTCGTAATCCCCGTCGCGATCGCTGGCATAGAGCAGCTTGCTTCCATCCGGCGACCATTCGGGCGTCACATCGTCGCCAACGCTCGCTACCACAGGCGTTGCCGCTCCCGTCCCGCCGGCTTCCTGGGCCCAGAGATCGAAATCGCCGCCGCGGTTGCTCTCGAAGGCGATCACACCCGTCTCAGCCGGCGCGACAGCCGTGCGCGCCGGAAACTCAGCTTCCGGCCGCCCCGCTGCTGCCTCCCCTGCCGTCGTCTCGGTGAGGATGCTGGCGCTCATCAACGCCCGTCGCCCGGCGGCCAAATCGCCGGCGGGAGTCTCTGGCCCGGCCGCCCGGCTCAGCCCACCTGCCAGGGAGAGGGCGGCGAAGATGCTGACGAGGAGAAGGCGGCGGCTGATGTGATAGGCTGACATGGTGCGCCTCCACTTGCACATATTCCGCTAGATGAATCTCACAGAGCGGACTGAACCAGCTGATTCACTGCCAAGCAGGAGGTATGGGTCGGTCAGTGCCTGTCGAACCAGATAAGTGCGGTAAACACTGGCCCATTCACCAAAGTCCAGCATCCAGGCGTCGTCCTCAGCTTCTTCGCCGCTTTGGTATCCTGCATAAAAAGTCTCTGAGCGCACGCCGTACCTACGCTCGAAAGAAAGGAGATCTTCTTCCAGCGCATGGATATCGGCCAAGAGTTGTTCCAGAGACATGGTCGTCCTCCATGTGAGTTTCTCGACGGTTAGTTTACATCCTTGCTACCGATACTATAACATCGCCTCTCACACCGCAAACATCTGCTCCCTCTCCGCCCCCACCGAGACGTAATCCGCCTTAATCTCCCGGCCAGATCTCTCAACGCAGCCCAAATACAACCTTCCCTGTCTCCGAGCCAAGCGTCGGATCAAGGTTGACCTCGACCACCATGCCTCGCTTCAGCACGGTCATTCCGGCCATCCGGCTATGGCCGCTTCCGCCATTTCCTGCATTTCCTGATCGCCTTCGTAAACCTGGGCATACAATTCAGCAGACTGCTGCAGAAGTTTCAATTCGCTTTCTTCCTGGAGGCGCGTCAAGGCGGCGCGGGCCATTGCGCTCTTGTCCGGGAAACCGTAGAGCCTATAACGACCGAGAAACTCATACAGAGATGGGGTTAGACTGACTTTGACCTGTTCCATCGCAAGACCTCGAATTGGGGCTACATCACAGGGACTATTCCTGGCCCTCATTATGCCTCCCAAATTCGGCGGCACAAAATGGGATGAGCGAAAGGCGCTGGTATTCAAACCGCAAACATCTGCTCCCTCTCCGCCCCCACCGAGACGTAATCCACCTTGATCCCAGCCAGCTCGCTCAGGCGGTGGATGTAGGCCCGCGCCGGCTTGGGCAGATCGTCCCAGCGCCGGCAGTCGGCGGTCGAGCTTAGCCAACCCTCCCAGGCTTCGTACACCGGCGTGACCTGATAGAGCGTGGGCGTGGCCGGCATCGAATCGGTGATGATCTCGCCGCTGGGCAGGCGGTAGCCGGTGCAGATTTTGATCGTCTCGAACGGGTCGAGCACATCGAGCTTGGTGATAGCCAGCCCGGTCATGCCGTTCAGCCAGGCGGCATAGCCAATGGCCACGCCGTCGAACCAGCCGCAACGCCGGGGCCGGCCCGTTGTCGCCCCGAATTCCTGGCCGATCTCGCGCAACTTCTGGCCGTCGGCGTCGAACAGTTCGGTGGGGAAGGGGCCATCGCCCACGGCCGTGCTGTAAGCCTTGACCACGCCAATCACCCGGTCGAGGCAGCGCGCCGGCAGCCCGGCCCCGCTGGCGGCATAGGCGGCGGTGGGGTTGCTGCTGGTCACATAGGGATAGATGCCCCAGTCCAGGTCACGCATCACGCCCAGCTGCCCTTCCAGCAGGATGTCGGCGCCGATTTCGAGCGAGCGACGGATCATGGGCACGGTATCGACGATCCTGCGCCCCAGCTTCTCCCTGAACTCCAGGCACAGCGCGTACAACTCCGCCCCATCGATGGCTTCGCCGCCCAGGATGTGCAGCTTGCGGTTGACGCTGCTGAGGGCGCTCTCCAGCCGGGATTCCAGCCAATCGGGTTGCAGCAGGTCGCCCATGCGCAGACCGGCGCGGGCAGACTTGTCGGCGTAGGCCGGGCCGATCCCGCGCCTGGTGGTGCCGATGGTGTCCTTGCCCCGCGCTCCTTCTTCCAGCACATCGAGCGTGCGATGGTAGGGCAGGAGCATTTGGGCGCGGGAGCTGATCCACAAGTTATCCAGGTTGACGCCGGCGGTGGCAAGGCCCTCCATTTCGGCCAAAAGCGAGGCCGGGTTGGCGACGCAGCCGGTGCCGATGATGTTCTGGGTGGCCGGGTTGAAGATGCCGCTGGGGATCAAGTGCAGGGCGTGCTTGCCGAACTGATTGATGACAGTGTGGCCGGCGTTGTCGCCGCCCTGGAAGCGGATGACGACATCGGCCTCTTGGGCCAGGTAGTCGATGATGCGGCCTTTGCCTTCATCGCCCCATTGGGCGCCGACGATGGCTGTAACGGACATGGGTTAACCTTTGTGCAAAGATGTGGAGTGAGGGATGGGTAAGTAGTTTTTATCACGAATGCTGCGAATAGGCGAATTTCACGAATGTTGGTATGTGCTCAATACCTTGGGGTAGAGAAGGATGAGAAGGTGCGGTCAAGGTTGGATGGCCCTGGATGACCTGAGCAGCGGGCGCATAGTCATGGGTATCGGAGCGGGTTGGATGCGGCGCGAGCACACCCTATGTGGAACCTTTTCCGTCGGCCCTGCGTCTGATGGCTCGCTGACATTGCCAACCGCATCTAGCGCAAGGCCCCGCCGATCGCAAAGAAGCGCAGCAGCAAGGCGATGATGTCTTTCACTGCCCTTGTGTTATCTTTGTGACCTTTGCGCCTTCGCGTCCCCCTTCTCTTTGACTGGCCCCCTGTGTGGCAGGAAACAAACAATGAACAAGAGTTTGCTGGTCTTATCCCTCATCGCCCTGATTCTGATTGCCTGTTCGCCGCCTGTCGAACCGCCCCGTCCTGTCGAGACTGTGCCACTCACCGTGGCGCCAACACCGACACAACCGCCAACACCGACCGAACCGCCGGCAACGCCCACGCCCGCAGCGAAAGCGTGCCCCACCGAAACAGCCGCGCTCAAACTGTTCACCAACACCCACGATGGCTACTGCCTCCTCTACCCTGCCGAAGACGCCCCCAACCCGCCCTATCTGATTGTCATCAACCCGAATGGCATGCCTGGCGATGTACCGGGGGATGCCTGGGTGCAGATCAGCGCCGAAGACGCCTCTGGCCGCAGCGCGGGGCAAGTCGCCGACCAACAAATCACAGAAGCGGGCGATGGCTTCACGATCACACGCAGCGAGATTCTGATCGATGGCAAACAGGCCGTGGTAGTGGACGGTCTTCCCGGCCCGGATTCGTGGCGCAAAGTCTTCGTTGCGGCCAACGAACAGTTCTATACGCTCTACTTCATCCCCTGGGCGCCCAATGCGGATGGCTTCCCGCGCCTGGAAAAATTATACGCAACCGTGATCGAGACCTTGCACTTCCTCTCCCCAACGCCCTAAGGCTGGAAGCACCGCCCATGTTCGACTCTCTCCGCACCATCCGCCACCCCGAACGCTATCATGGCTTCGACCGCAAGCCGCCGTTCTTCGAAGGCTGGTACTTCAAGCTGGTCGACACCTCCGAGCAACACCGCTACGCCATCATCCCTGGCATCTTCATCAGCGATGACCCGGCCCGCCATCATGCCTTCATCCAGGTCCTGAACGGCAGCACCGGCCAGGCGCACTACTTCCAGTACCCGGCCGAGGCGTTTGTGGCCGCCAGAGACCGCTTCGAGGTGCAGATCGGGGCCAGCCGCTTCAGCGCCGGCGCCATCAGCCTGCAGATCGACCAGGATGGGCAGCGACTGCAGGGCGACCTCTGTTTCCTGGCGACGACGCCGTGGCCGGTGACCTGGCGCGCGCCCGGCATCATGGGCTGGTACGCCTGGGTTCCGGGCATGGAGTGCTATCACGGCGTGCTCAGCTTCGATCACGAACTGGCAGGCGGGCTGGCCTTCGATGACATGGACGTCGACTTCAGCGGCGGGCGCGGCTACATCGAGAAGGACTGGGGCCAATCCTTCCCGGCTGCCTGGGTGTGGATGCAGACCAATCATTTCGGCGCCGCCGGAACCTCGTTGACCGCCTCCATCGCCATCATTCCCTGGCTGCGCAGCGCCTTCCCCGGCTTCATCATCGGCCTGCGTCACCAGGGCAGGCTCTATCGCTTCGCCACCTACACCGGGGCCGTGATCGAGCGCCTGACCATCGAGGATGACCAGGTGCTGTGGACGGTGGCCGACCGCCGCCACCGCCTGGAGATGAAGGCCCGGCGGGCGGAAGGCGGCCTGCTCTATGGCCCCACCCGCCAGGAGATGCACAAACGGGTGGATGAGACCCTGAACGCTGCCGTCGAGGTGCGGCTGAGTGAGAAGGCGGGGCGAGTGGTGTTTGCGGGGACGGGGCGGCACGCCGGCATGGAGGTGCAGGGCGACCTCGACCGCCTGCTGGCCCTGCAAACGCAGGACTGACGCCCGGCCCCAGCGCGCCACCCTCATGCCCACCCTTTCTGTCTGGATCCTCGGCGATCAATTGCTGGACTCCCACCCCGCCCTGCTGGCCGCGGAAGCGGCGGTGGGCCGGGCCGAGGTGCGCGTGCTCCTGATCGAGAGCCGGGTTCGCATGCAGCGCCTGCCCTACCAGCGCCAGAAGCTCGTCCTGCTGCTCAGCGCCATGCGCCACTACGCCGCCGACCTGCGGCGACGAGGGTATGAGGTCGATGAAGTCCAGGCCGAGACCTTCGACGACGGCCTGCGCCAGCACCTGGCCCGGCATCGCCCCGCCCGCCTGCTGACCATGGCCGCGGCCTCGTATGGCGGGCGCAGGGCGCAGATGCGCTTGCACGAGCGCCTGGGCCTGCCCGTGGAGGTGCTGCCCAACACCCAGTTCCTCTGCGGTCGCTTCGATCCCATCCCGCAGCCAGAACCCGGCCGCCGCTATGTGATGGAGAATTTCTACCGGGCCATGCGTCGCCGCTTCGGGCTGCTCATGGCCGGGGAGGAGCCGGTGGGCGGGCGCTGGAACTTCGACAGCGAGAACCGCAAGCGCCTGCCGGATGGCGTTGTCCTGCCGCCCGATCTCTCCTTTCCGCCGGACGAGATCACCCGCGCGGTCATGGCCGCGGTGAGCGAGCTGGAGAGCGGGGTGGGGACGGTCGAAGGCTTTGGCTACGCAGTGACGCGGGCGCAGGCGCTGGAAGTCTTCGCCCATTTCCTGGCGGCGCGGCTGCCCGCTTTCGGCGCCTATGAGGACGCCATGACCGGCCGCAGCCACTCCCTCTACCATTCCCTGCTCTCCCCCTACCTCAACCTGGGCCTGCTCGAACCGCTGGAGTTGGCCGGCGCCGCCGAGCAAGCCTGGCGCCAGGGCCTCGCCCCGCTCAACTCGGTGGAGGGCTTCATCCGCCAGATCATCGGCTGGCGCGAGTTTATGTACTGGCAATACTGGCGGCAGATGCCGGGCATGCTGGCGCAAAACGCCTGGGACGCCCGGCGCCTGCTGCCCGCGTTCGTGTGGACGGGCGAGACGGACATGGCCTGCCTGCGCCACGCCCTGGCCCGCGCCCTGGCCACCGGCTATAACCACCACATCGAGCGGCTGATGCTGCTGGGCAACTTCTTCATGCTGGCGGGCATCGATCCCCAGGCCGTGAATGACTGGTTCCTGTCCGTCTACATCGACGCCTACGACTGGGTGATGCCGCCCAACGTCATCGGCATGGCCCTGAACGCAGATAACGGCCTCACCGCCACCAAGCCCTACATCGCCAGCGCCAACTACATCCACAAGATGGGCGATTTCTGCGCCGGCTGTCGTTTCGATCCCAAACAGCGGGCGGGCGAGACCGCTTGCCCCTACAATTTCCTCTACTGGAACTTCATCCTGCAGCACGAAGCGCGGCTGCGGGCCAACCCGCGCACTTCGCAGAATGTGTTGGGGCTGCGCCACCTGGACGAGGCGGAACGGGCGCGGGTGCGGGCGCAGGCGGAAGTGTTCCTGGCCTCGCTTTAGGCTCCTGCAGTGCATCCGCAGCGAAGCCAGGGGATGCGACGGGCGCGTGGCCCACAGAATCCACACCTGTCCCCGCGCAGATAACGCCAACCGTAAACCGGTCTCCAAACCAGGCACACGGCAAAGAACCAAGTTGCAGCCTCGCGCAATCGGTGCGAGAATGGGGCCGTTCCTTCGACCCACTCGGGACGTGCGCCCCGACCAGCCGGCGGGACGGCGACCCCCGCCCCCCGGCCCAGGTCGCGTGGCCCCGGCATCCGTGGGTGGATGAGAAGGACGTGAGACTCGAACTCGGATCCTATCCGACTCTCTTAGCAGGAGCGCACCATGTCCCGGAATTGGACACTCATCAGAGGATTTCTCAAGAGCATCGTCGTTGGGGTATGCGCCTCGACCTTGTTCCTGGGGTTGTTTGGTCTGCTGTTGGGCGGTGTGCCGGGCATGGTCAACATGGCGATCTGGGGGGCGGTTCTGGGCGTGGTCGGCGGCGCCATCGGGGGGATGGGCATCATGTGGGCGCGCTACATGCAAGAAATCGGCGGCAACTACAGTCGCTGGCGCCAGGAGCAAGAGACCGGGGAAGCCGATCGTCGTAGGGAGTGAAGTGTGAGAGAACGCCAGCGATCCAGAGAACTCGTATGACATCGAAGGAGTTGACTCCCACGGTAGAGGCAACGATCAGCGCCCAGGTGCAGAAGGCGGTGTCCTGAGTCGTAATGAGCAGCTTTTGAGCACTCTTTGGTCTGGAATGGAGTGACGACGCCCCTATACTGAAGGACATCACCTGCCAATGGAACAAAGCATGGCCTCATCGAACTCTGATCGTCCGTTCCCCACCGTGGAAGGGGTAGAAGTGACCCATCGCTTCCTGGATGTCGATGGGGTAAAAATCCACGTCGCCGAAGCGGGCGCGGGGGAGCCGCTGTTCATGTATCATGGTTGGCCGCAGCACTGGTGGATGTGGCGCCGGCAGATACCGTTCTTTGCCCGGCGTTTTCGCGTCATCGCGCCCGACATGCGGGGCTTCGGCTGGAGTGAGGCGCCCAACACCAGCTATGGCAAAGACCTGCTGGCCGCAGAATTCGTCCACCTGGTTCGGGCCATGGGCTACGACAGGATTCGCCTGCTCAGCCATGACTGGGGCGGCTGGATCGGCTTCATCGTCTGCGCCAAATATCCGGGGCTGATCGCGCAGCATTTCGCCAACAACATCCCGCCCATTTTTCCCAAGTACGACCTGCAAGCGATCAAGGCCACGCTTCGCTTCGGCTACATGGCCAGGCTGTCTTTCCCTTTCTTCGGCCCGCGCATGTTGATGCGCGATGGCGGGAGATTCGTCCATCATCTCCTCACCCGCGGTGGGACGCGCAAAGGGGGGTGGACGGAGCAAGAGAAGAACCTCTTTTCCGACCCATTCAAGGAGCCGGCGCGGGCGCACGCCTCGGCCCGGCTCTACGGAGGATTCCTGCTAAAGGAATATGTTCCCGTTGGCGTTTTTGGCAAGTACAAACGCCTTCGCATTCACACGCCGACGCGCCTGCTATTTGGTGAAAAGGACTTTGCCCTTTCCCTCAGCCTCTTGCGCGGGGCCGAGGGGTATTTCGATGACTATCAGCTCGAGCTTGTGCCTGATGCCGGCCATTTCATCGTCGATGAACAGCCCGACCTCGTCAACGAGCGGGCATGGGCGTTTTTCACCGATCCTCGCTACGCCAACCCATGATCTTCGAACCCTTTCAGATCAAGAGTCTGCAGTTCAAGAACCGCATCGTCCGCTCATCCATCGGCGGGCGCACCTCGTATTACGACGGCACGGTGACGTCGGCGTTCAAGAATTTCGAGAAGCGCTTCGCCGCCAACGGCGTGGCCGCGATCATCACGGCCACGCTCAGTGTGGACGACAAGCGCGCCTCGCCGATGGAATATCCCAAGCTCAGCGACGACCGCTTCATCAAGCCGCTGCGCGAGGCGGTGAAGGCCGTACAGCAATACGATTGCCGCTACATCATCCAGATCGGCGACACGGGCGGCCACACCCACACCAGCCTCTTTGCTCAGGAAGAGGACGGGGAGACGTCTTCGACCCATCTCGACCTGCTCTATGGCTATCGCAGCCTGCACCGGGCGATGACGATCGCGGAAATCGAGATGACGGTGGCGGCTTTTGGCGAAGCCGCGCTCCGTGTGCGCGAGGCCGGCGCCGATGGTCTGGAGATCACGGCCTCGAAGGGCTACATGATCCAGCAATTCCTGAATCCGGGCGTCAACCGGCGGCGGGACGAGTACGGCGGCTCGGTGGACAAACGTTTTCGCTTTTTGGAGGAGATCGTGCGGCTGGCGCGCCAGAAGGTCGGCGATGATTTCCCGCTCGGCATCCGCCTCTCCGCCGCCGATTACAACTATTTGCCGGTCAACCTGCGCCTGCCGCCGCGTCTTCCGCTCAAGCAGTTCTATTTCGGCAACACCCTGGCGGAGAATCTCTATTATGCCAAAAAACTCAAGGCGCTGGGCGTCGATTACCTGCATATCGACCAGGGCTATGGCTTCATCAATCCCAAAGGCAACCCCGGCTCGTTTCCGGTGCATGAACTGAAGCTGTTCTTCAACGCCAATCGGCATCTGTCCGCCAAAGCCTGGCTGCGGGCGGCGGTGTTCAACACCGTGCCGGAGTTCATTCTCAGGCCCATCGCCAACCTCGGCTGGAAAGACATCCCGGCGATTTCGGCGGACGAGGCCGGGCGCTTCCGCGAGGAAACGGGTCTGCCCATCATCGCCAACGGCGGCTTTCAGGATCGGCGGCTGATCGAGCAGACGCTGAGCGAGGGCAAGGCCGACCTGGTGGCGATGGCCCGGCCGCTGCTGGCCAACGTCGATCTGGTCAAGCTGTTCGAGCAGGGCATCGACCGCCCGGAAAAACCCTGCACGCATTGCAACCGCTGCGCCGTGCGCACGGCCAACTACCCGCTCGGTTGCTACGACCCGACCCGTTTCGGCTCGCTCGACGAGATGGAAGCGCAGATCATGGCCTGGAGCGCGATGAGCGATGAGCGGCTGGGTGAGTGAGGGGTGAGTTGTTGCAAGGGGCCGCCGATTCGGGCTGGATGGCTACGCCGCCCAACGCAGGCAAAGCAGGCCCGCCGGACCACTTCCAGAAAGCGCCAGAGCAGAGCGAGGCTGTGTTCTATGATCGTAACTGCTCAGCCTCTGCCACGAATTACGCGAATGACACGAATGATCACGAGCAAAATTCGTCAAATTCGTGCAATTCGTGGCAACAATCCAGACAGGCTGAGCAGTTACCTATGATCAAGGTCATGAGCTTCAATATCCGTTACGGCCTGGCCGATGACGGTGAAAACCACTGGAACAAGCGCAAGGCATTCGCCCTCGCTCGTATCCACGACTTCGGACCCGATTTGCTCGGCCTTCAAGAATGCCGCGACGATGCCCAGGCCGCATTCGTCAGGGCCAGCCTACCCAACTATGACTTCTATGGCGTGCGCCGCGACGGGGAGGACAATACGGCCCTGGAAATGGCGCCGATTTTGTTTCGGCAGCCGGCTTTCCAACTCATCCAAGCCGGTCACTTCTGGCTCAGTGACACTCCGCAGGTCGCCGGCAGCAAGAGCTGGGGAAGTGCTTTTGCCCGCACCACAACCTGGGTCGATCTCAGCCATCGGCCAACGGGCCGGCGGCTTACTTTTGTCAACACGCACTTCGACTACCAGCCAGACGCCATCGAGGGCGCCGCGCGGCTGATGCAGAGTTGGCTGGGGCAGGTTCAGAAGGAGTCAGCGGTCATCCTCACGGGGGACTTCAATGCGGGCAAGGACTCAGCCGCCTATCACCGCCTGGTGGACAAGACCACCCTGTTCGATGCTTACCGCCAGGTGCAGCTTGGTTTCAGCCAGGAAACGACGTTCCACGGCTTCGGGAAGCCGGAAGAGCGAGCGGCGATTGACTGGATCCTGGTTTCTGGTCACTTCAAGGTGATAGACGCCGCGGTGGATCGGGCCTCGGTCGGGAACTTGTTCCCATCGGATCATTATCCGGTGTTGGCCGTGCTCGACTGGAAAGGGCGAGCGCCTGCTGGCGCCTGCCGTAGTCCAGCCTGGCCGGCCGTGCGGTCGGCTTCGGGCTTCGTGGGGGGGAGTTGACGCGGCAAAAGTGTTCGAGTAGGATGGGCGCCAGTTGTTAAGGCAGCAAAGTGACGTTTTCCCCTCATTGCCTTTCGCGTCTCGCACGAGGAGAGGATGGTAGCCGAAGCCGATGCCCCGCCTGGTCGAGGGGTTTGGGTCCGGCCAGGATTCCCCTCTTTGTCTACGTTGGCGAGGGCTTTGCCTATGAGATGTTTAGCATATTGGGCGCTAGATTGAGATTGTGATGCTGTATTTCCCGATCAAAGCAGACTCGTTGGCAGTCAGAATGCACAAGCTATCCGATGATGAGTTACTTGACTGGGAGAGCACCGAACCGTACAATTTGAT
This sequence comes from Caldilineales bacterium, assembly GCA_019695115.1. Taxonomy (GTDB): domain Bacteria; phylum Chloroflexota; class Anaerolineae; order J102; family J102; genus SSF26. Next base: position 69,782 of record JAIBAP010000016.1, read on the forward strand.
CAACTAATCTAGTAGGGCGGTGGGTAGGTATGTCGCCTAGTCTACCCGTCCTAGCATTCCAAAGGAGGAAGAAATGAGTGAAGCAAACATCGCGTTGCTCAAGCGAGCCTGGGCAGCCTATGATAAAGGTGATGAGGAGGGGTTTGCTGCATGCCTAACACCCGACTGGAAAGAATACGGTAGTCCCAACGCGAGCTCTTATGGAACCTTGGAGGATGAGCGCCGAACTATGCGTGAGCACCGCATCGCCTTTCCGGACAAGCACACTGAAATACACATGATACTCGCGGACGAAAACATCGTGGCTTGCTTCTGCACAGTCCACGCCACGCATAGCGGCAAGTACTTGGATGCTGAACCAACCGGCAAGATCGTCACTGTGCATGAAATGATGTTCAACCGCGTGCGCGATGGCAAGATTTGCGAGACATATGCAATGGGAGCTGGCATGGGCTTCTATGAACAAATCACAGGCAAAGAGATTCCCGAGCAACTAGATAACCTGGCGTAACGCTCCTCCATCCACGTGCAACGTCGCAAGGACAGATTCAGACGCCGTAGAAGATATCCAATATCTGCCAATTCCCGCACTTGCCACTAACGCCTGCCGTAAGCCCTCACCTCGTACAACCAGAGGGAACACATGGAACAAGAGTTGGAAGAGAGGCTTGTGTTTCTAGAAGAGAGCAAGCATTCACACTTCAACATAGCCGAACGGATTTCAGGCCAGATCGAGCCAATTGACGTTTATGCCTTCATGGTATTGAAACGCTCACTATCGTTGGTGTTTGGGTTTACCACAATGCTGCGCGCCAGGAATTTCCTGTGTGCCTCACCGCTAATTCGTCTTCAAATCGACAACCTGCTCCGATTTCGTGCCGCCTTCCTGGTGGTTAATCAGAGTCAATTCGTCGTAGACGTGATTCAGGGGAAAGAAGTCCGGCAACTGAAAGACCGAACTGGCAGGAAGATGATCGATGCTCACCTTCAAGATGTTCTATCTAGCGACTACCCCTGGCTAAGGGGGGTCTACAAGAAAACATCTGGCTATGTTCATCTTTCCGAGGAGCACTTTTTCAATACAGTTCGGGCCAGTGAGAGCGGTCAAGAAGGAGCAATCGAAGCCTACATCGGTCCGGACGACAAATTGGTCAGCAATGCGATTTATCAAGAAGCGCTCGAAGATATGATCCTCGTCACGCATTCACTGTTGACTTATCTCTCTGACTGGGCAACAGGCAAGGGCAAACCATGATGCTGCAGGTGTTGTATGCTAGGAATATCCACGCCGCCGCTAGGAGCGGGCCTAACACGCGCATCCACCCGCCTCGCCTCCGCTGCGCTCTGGCGAGCGGGTAATGCGCACCGTTAGTTCGAAGTGACGTCAAGGAAACCCAAGAAAGCGAATTCCGCCATGGAAAGAAAATCGCTGAACCAAGGCCTAGGCGCCGCGAAGGTGGCCAAGCAGGACGAGTTCTATACCCAGTACGTAGATATTCAGAAGGAGATCGAGGCCTATCTGGAGTTCGACCCCGATACCTTCCGCGGCAAGGTTGTGTACTGCAACTGCGACGACCCCTTCGAGAGCAACTTCTTCAAGTACTTCGCCGCCAACTTCAACAAGCTCGGCCTCAAAAGGCTCATCACCACCAGCTACGACGGCTCGCCCATCGCTGGCCAGCTCACCTTATTCCCGGAATATGACGAGGGCAATGGCAAGCGCCAGAAGCCCAAGGCGCTCGCCGTCATCCTCGACGATGTGAAAGACGAGGACGGCGACGGCGCTGCGAACGTGACCGACGTCGAGCTTTTCCTCAAGCGAAACAAGGCCGCCCGGATAGCCTTGAAAGGAAACGACAAGCACCCCGGCGGCGACTTCCGCAGCCTTGAGTGCGTGGCGCTCCTGAAAGAAGCGGACATCGTCGTTACCAACCCGCCCTTCTCTCTCTTTCGCGACTACGTCGCCCAGCTCGTAGAGTATGAGAAGCGGTTTCTGATCATTGGTAACGTACAAGCCATCACCTACAAGGAGATCTTCCCGCTCATCAAGGCGGACAAGATATGGATGGGTGTCACGATCCACAGCGGCGACCGCGAGTTCCGCGTTCCCGACCACTACCCGCTCAACGCGGCCGGCTGGCGGGTTGACGAGAACGGCGCTAAGTACATCCGCGTCAAGGGCGTTCGCTGGTGGACAAACCTGGATCATGGCCGCCGCCACGAGGAGCTACCGCTCATGACCATGGCGGACAACCTGCGGTTCAGCAAACACAAGGAGATCAAGGGCACGGCGGCCTATGACCGGTACGACAACTACGATGCCATCGAAGTGCCGTTTACCGACGCGATCCCGAGCGACTACGAAGGCGCCATGGGCGTCCCGATCACTTTTCTTGACAGGTACAACCCCGACCAGTTCGAGATACTCGGGATTACAAAGACATGGTATGGCGGCGCTTCCAAAACCTATCCCTTGCAGACGCAGATCGACAAAGACGGAAAGGAGTCGCTAGTGTCGAAGCTCAATGATGGCCCGGCGATGAAAGTGAGCGAGCAGCCGACCGGCCAGACCTACTACAGGGTAGGCACTGATAACTTCATCCAGTTATATGCGAGGATCCTCATCCGCCACCGCAGTAAGCCCACAATGGAAAAGACAGCATGAAGACCACGCTGAGAACCGACATCACCGTTGCCGAAATCTGCGATGGATTTGTGTACAATCAGTTAGAGGGTAAGGGCCTGTTCGGGCTGGGTGGAAAGCTCACCATCCAGCCGGAGTACCAACGCAACTATATCTATGCGGATGGCGGCGGCAAAAAGGAGCAGGCGGTCATCCACTCGCTGCTCAAGGGGTATCCGCTGGGGCTGATCTATTTCAATAAGGTCGGTCAGGACAGGTTCGAGGTTCTAGACGGCCAGCAACGGATCACCAGCATCGGACGGTTCGTCACGAACAAGTTCGCGATCATGGATAACGGCAATCCCAAGAACTTCGACAGCCTGCCCGTCGACCAACAGGCCAGGATTCGGGACTCGAGATTGCTGATCTACGAGTGCGAGGGCACGGAGAGTGAGATCAAGCAGTGGTTTGAGACGATCAACATTGCAGGCGTGCCGCTCAATGCCCAAGAGTTGCTGAACGCCATCTACTCCGGGCCGTTTGTGACGCTTGCCAAGGCCGAGTTCAGCAACAGCCAGAACGCGAATATCCAGAAGTGGAGCGCGTACGTCAAAGGCAGCGCCAACCGGCAGGAGTTCCTGGAGCGGGCGCTGGACTGGGTGAGCAAAGGCGATATCGGCGGCTATATGAGCGCCCACCGCCACGACAACAACATCAATGAGCTGAAGACCTACTTCAACAGCGTGATCGACTGGGTTTCAACGGTGTTTATCGACGTTCTCCCGGAAATGAAGGGTTTGGAGTGGGGCAGACTGTACGAGGAGTATCACGGCCAATCCTACGATCCGAAGAAGATGTCGGGCGAAGTGAAAAGGCTCACCGCCGATTCGTATGTGACGAGTCGCAAAGGCATCTTTGAGTATCTCTTGGGCGGTTCGGCAGACAAGAAGTTGTTGGCGGTTCGGGTGTTCGATGACAAGGTAAAGCAAGTTGCATACGCTCAGCAGACACAAGTAGCCCAGGCCAAGGGCGAGTCCAACTGCCCGCTTTGCGCGATTGGGCACGGCGCGAACCAGAGCAGGATTTATAAGTTCGAGGAAATGGACGCCGACCACGTTTCCGCATGGAGCAAGGGCGGCGAGAGTTCGGCGAAGAACTGCCAAATGCTCTGCATCACCCACAATCGGGCCAAAGGTAATCGATAATATGGGCGCTCTCCAGAGAGGCGGGAATTGAGTTCCGGATTCAACATGCGGCCAACCTTCTTTCGAACATCCGCCGAGTTTCGCGAGTGGCTCATGGAGTATCACGCCACAGAGGATGAGTTGCTGGTCGGCTATTACAAGAAAGACTCCGGCATGCCAGGCATGACGTGGCCTGAGTCGGTCGATCAAGCGCTCTGTTTCGGCTGGATTGATGGCATCCGCAAGAGTCTCGACGATCTCAGCTATTCCATCCGTTTCACGCCGCGCAGACCCGGCAGCATCTGGAGCAACGTCAATATCAAGCGCGCCCAAGTCATGATCGAGCAAGGGCAGATGCAGCCCGCTGGCCTGAAAGCCTTCGAAGCCAGGCGGGAAAACGAATCCGGTCTCTACTCGTACGAACAGCGAAGCGTCGATCTGGAAGAACCGTATCAGCAACTGCTGAAGAAGAACAAAGCGGCCTGGAATTACTTCCAGACACAGCCAGCCTCCTATCGGAAAGCCGTCTACTGGTGGATAATGAGCGCCAAGAAGGAAGAAACGCGGCTGAAACGGCTGGAGGAACTAACGACCCTTTCAGCACAGGGGCAACGAGTACCGGAATTTACGCCCAGAAAGCCGGCGCGCTAAGGCAGAAGGCGCCCAACACGCGGTTGCAGACGACGACACTTCATGAAGGCCGCGTCGAGATGATTCCCATCCGGCCCACGTCAGAAATACGCGGCTTTTTCAAGGGCATCGATACCACCATCGAGCGGGAGCCGGACCGGCTATGAATGTCGTTGATTCGTCCGGCTGGCTTGAGTATTTCGCCGATGGGCTGAATGCGAATTTCTTTGCGCCAGCCATTGAGGCCACAGATGAGCTGGTTGTGCCCACGTTACCCCGCTCATCTCACCTTTCGGAAAAGCAATAGGCGTCCCCATGCGCCCATCGCTCCGGTTTCTCCCGTCCACAGATGACACCAACTCCCGCCGCTCAGGACCCCGCCAACACCCGCCCCTTCCACCTCGGCCCGCCCCGCCATCGCCACCACAGGGCGCGGGCGGCGATGGCCGTCATCAGCAACACCGAAACAGGCATCAGCAGGGCGTCGCCGGCGCGCTGGCGGCTGAGGACGGCCGTCAGGCCGCGCACGGCCACGGTGAGAGCGGCCAGGGCGGCGGGCCAAACCACGGGGCCGCCGGCGACCAGGGCGGCGGCCAGCCACAGCCACGGCCCCAGGAAGACGAACCAGTGGAAAAGGGCCGCCAGCACCAGCGCCCAGACATGGCCGCCATAGCCGGCCAGGATGTTTTTCGCATAGCCATCTCGCACCGACGGCCAGCCATCGTACATCCGGCAGGCGATGAGATGGTTGCCGTCGGCCATGCGCAGCCGCAGCCCTTGCCCTTTGATGCGACGGGCGAAGACGATGTCCTCGACAATCTGGTTGCGGACGGCGGCGTGGCCTCCGACCTGGTCGTAGGCCCGGCGGCGGAAGGCGAGGCACTGGCCGTTGGCGGCGGCGAAGGCAGCGAAACGGGTGTGGTGTACCAGCGGTAGGGGCAGATAGGCGAGGACGACCAGCGCCATCAGCGGCACCACCAGCCGCTCGGCCCAGGTTTCGGTCTGCTGCGTCGGCCAGATGGTGAGCAGGTCGGCGGATTCTCGCTCGCCGAGGCGGACGAGGGCGGCCAGGGCTTCAGGCTGCCAGCGCACATCGGCGTCGGTGAAGACCAGCAGGTCGCCGCGGGCCGCCTGGCCCAGTTGCTGGCAGGCCCAGTTCTTGCCCAACCAGCCGGGGGGCAGGTCGGCGCCGGCGAGGAGGCGGAAGCGGGGGTCGCCCCGGCTGGCGGCCTGAGCGATGGCGGCCGTGCCATCCTCGGAGTGGTCATCGAGGATGAGCAGTTCGAAGCGGGGATAGTCTTGCGCCAAAAGGCCGGCTACCGTGCTGGCGATGGCGGGCGCTTCGTTGCGAGCCGGCGCCAGCAGGGAGACGAAAGGCCCTTCCACCTCCCCCGCCCCTTGTTCCTGTCCTGCCCCCGGCCGCAGCCGCAGCCCCACCGCCGCGTTGACGATGGCGATCAGCAGCATGGTCAGGAGGATGATGGCGATCATTGGAGATTAGAGATTAGAGATTAGTTATTGGTTATTGCGCGTGTGATTGATGAGTGGAGATGGGGATTAGAGATTAGTTATTGGTTATTGCGCGTGTGATTGATGAGTGGAGATGGGGATTAGAGATTAGAGATTAGTTATTGGTTATTGCGCGTATGAATCAGATGCATCCCAGTCGCCAATCTCCAATCTCCAATAACCAATCTCCAATAACCAATTACCAATTACGCAAGACCGGCCACTGCGCCAATTCCGCCCGGTGCTTCCAGACCAGGATGAGGAAGTGGCCGATCCAGGCGACGAGGAGTGTGGGGACGAGGGGCGGGCGCAGGCCGAGGGGGTTGAAGGAGGCAGGGAGGACGAGGAAATAGACAAGCAAACCGAGGAAGGCCAGGATCATCGCCCAACCGCTGGTGGCGATGAGGGTGAAAGACAGACCCAGGAGCAGGCCGAGCACGGTGGGGCCTTCCCACACGGTCAGGCCGACCCAGGCGCCAAAAGTGGCGGCCACGGCCTTGCCCCCACGCCAGCCCAAAAAGGGCGAGAAGGCATGCCCGGCCACCGACGCAATCGCGGCCAGGGCCAGGGGCCATCCCTGCCAGCCCAGGCCAAAGTGAACCAAACCGACCGGGATGGCGGCCTTCAGGCAGTCGAGCAGCATGGCCAGCCCGCCCCACCACCAGCCGCCCGCCCGCAGCACATTGGTGGCGCCGGGATTGTGGTCGCCGTACTCACGGATGTCGGTGCGCAGCGCCAGCCGCCCCACCCAGACCGAAAACGGCAGCGACCCGGCGAGGAAGGCAAGGAGGAGGGTGAGTGGGAAGTGGAGATTGGAGATTGGCATGGCGTGGTGCGTGTTGCGTGTTGCGTGGGACGTGTCAACGATGGGGATCGTCGATCGGGAATCTCAAGTCCCACCGGTGCAGTTTGTTTTGTCGGGCCAGCCTCCAGAGCGCCAGCCCGACCATGCCTCCCATCGCCACGAAACCCACCAGCCCCGGCCCCGGCAGGCCCCAGAAAACGACCAGGCCGACGCTCTCCAGCGCCCAGGTGATGGCGTAGACGAGCAGGAGTGGGCGCAGGGGCAGGTCGGTGGGGCGGGCGAGGGCCGTGAGCAGGGCCGAAGCCAGCAGCCAGCCGAGGAAATTGAGCCAGGGGATGCCGAAGTAGCCGGAGGGTCGTTCCCACGCCCAGAAACCCCAGGCGGCCATCTGCGGGTCGAGGAAGAGGTCCCAGACGGTGAAGGCGAGGGCGCTGGCCAGGATGAAGGCCGGGGCGCGGTAGCGGCCTGTGATCAGGCGGGCGACGGCCCAGGCAGGTGGCAACATCATCAGCCAGGCCAACGGGATGATGAGGGGGACGCCGAGCAGTTGTGGTTGCAGGCTTTTCGTGTAGTGATAAGCGCCGAATGGGAAGCCGGTGGTGGAGCCGAGCGCCTCGATGCCCCAGGCGAGGATGCCGACGAGGAGAGCCAGGCGGAGAGTGCGGGCCGGCCCCCAGGCCCGCCACAACAGCGCCAGCACAGCCCCTGCCTGGAGCAGCACGGCCACCAACACGCCGGGCGGGATGGCGGCGTCGCCGGCAGTCCAGCGGAGGATGGGCAGGCCGATCATGGCCAGCACCCAGGTTGCGATCAGGAGGCCGGCGGGGCGGAGCAGGGGGAAGGCATCCCCGACCAGCGGCAGGCGGGGGGAGCGAAGACGCCGGGTCATGGGGCGGCGCTCCTCAGCTCCTCGGCAAAGGCCAGGGTCAGGCGCCGGACTTCGGGCCAGGCCGGCAAGTCGGGCTGGGGGAGGTCGTGGGCGGCCTCAAGTTCGTGGTAGCTGGCGCCCCCGGCAAAACGCTGGCGCAGGCGCTGGCTCTGCAGTGGGCGCGCGAGGGGGTCGTTGCGGCCCTGGAGGATGAGCACAGGGGCGTGAATCTGCGGGGCGAGAGCGTAGGCCGACTTGCCGGCCTTGAACAGCTGGTCGATGAGGCTGGCGGGGATGCTGAAATCGAGGATGGCCTGCTGCACGGCTGGGTCGTCGAGGTCGACCTCGCCCATGAATTCGCTGATCCCCGCCCGCAGCTTTGGGTCGCGAAAATCGGGTTTGAACAGGCGGAAGGGCTTGAATTGGCGCACGACCAGGCGGATGAGCGGCCACAAGGCGGGGAGGATGCCCTGCAGACGGGAGAACGGGGCCAGGAGGATGAGGCCATCGACGGCGGCGGTGGCAGCGGCCTGGATGCTGAGGGCGCCGCCCATCGAGTGCCCGACCAACAACAGGGGGCCGTGATCCCGGCGCAGCTCGTCCAGGCTCTGGTGGATGGCGGCAACCCAATCGGCGGTGGTGCGCTCGCCCAGGGTGGCGATCTCCGGCCCAAAGCCGGGGAGGAGGAGACCCTGCACCGTCCAGCCGTGGTCGTGGAAGGCTGCGGCCAGGGGGCGCATCTCGGCCGGTGTGCCGGGGAAGCCGTGGACGAGCAAGGCGGCGGGGCGAGGCCGGCCATCATCGGCCCGGCCCTGGTTGGCCCGGCCATCCCAGCGGAAGGGCAGGTGGCTTTCGTCCTGGAAGGCGCTGAGTTGGGGAAGCATTGGCTCAGGGCGATGGCTGCTTTTTTTGGCCCAGCGGCAAGGCATGGAGCAGGTCGAAGATGAAGAGGAAGCCGCCCTGGATGAGGATGCCCAGGCCGTGACCCCGCCAGCGTTCATCGCCCCGGCGCCGGGCGGCGGCAAGCCCGCCCCACGAATTGCATCCCCACCGCCCGCAGCGCCGCCCCGCCCACTTGCATGACCAGCCCGGCGATGAGGCTGAACAGGCTCCAGGTCAGCAGGCGGCGGGTGATGGCGGACTGGTAGGCCCAGATGTCGGTCATGGCTGGCTTCATGCCCAGGATCGGGGCAGGCGCGCCCGCAGTTCGTTCAGGCGCTGGTAGCTGGCCGACGCCAGCACCAACGTGGCCCCGAAGACGATGAGGACATTGGTCATCAGAAAGAAGACGAATTCCTCGATGGGTAGGACGCCGGCCAGAGTGATGCCGAACGATTGGCCGGGGTCGATTGTCCAGGTGCCGGAGCCGATGGCCAGGGCGTCGGCCGCAGCCAGATAGAGCACGATCGGGACCAGGCCGACCGCCACCAGCCGGCGCTGGCGCCAGAGGATGTCGGCGCCAAAGGCCATCTGGATCAGCACCGGCGGCAAGGCCCAGACGAGGATGAGGCCGAGATAGACGCCGGCCTGCCAGCCAGAGGCGAGGAGGGCGACGGAGCCAAGCCAGAGCAGGCCGACCGCCAGCGAGGCGGCCAGGCGCAGATGCGGCCAGGCGGTGGTGTTCACCGCCGCCGGCAACCGTTTGCCCCACCACAGCAGCCACAGCCCGGTGAAAAGCGTCTGCAAGACGAAGAAGGTGTATTCTTCGATCGGCACATAGCCCAGGGTGACGCCGGTGACAAGGTCAGGGTTGTACCACCAGACGCCAGTGGCCACCAGGTAGTTATCCCAGGGGGTGGTGTAGACGAGGGCGGCGATGACATGACCCAGCAGCACCAGCCAGAAGGGGGCGCCGGACAGGCTGGCGGGCAGGCGCCGGCCGCGGCGCTGGTCGCGCCCGGTGAGCAGGGCGAGGATGGCGAGCGGGAGGGCGAGGAAGACAGCGAGGAAGGCGAAGTAGGTCATCGTTTTGAGGAGGTGCGACGCACTTGCAAAGTGCGTCGCACCTGCTGGATGCGAGTGCTAGAGGTGCGACGCACTTGCAAAGTGCGTCGCACTTGGACGCGACACCCGGACGAATACGCCCGGCCGGGGTTCGATGGCTGCGCCCATGTGCAGGTGGATGTCCGGGTCGGGCAGTTCGAAGCTGAATCGTTGTAGCAGCCGGGCGAGCACGGCCAGGGCCTCGAACGAGCCGTAGGCTGCGCCCAGACAGGTGCGGGGGCCGCCGCCAAAGGGGACATAGCTGAACGAGGCCGGTTTCTTGTGGTCGGGGCCGAAGCGCGCGGGCCGGAATTCGTGCGGGGCTTCCCAGTGCTGGGGATGGCGCTGGGTGAGGTAGATCGAAAATAGCAGGCGACGGTCGGCAGGAAGATCGAATTCGCCGGCGGGCGAGGGGAAGCTGAGGTCGCCGCCGACGATGCGCCGCTGCGAGGCATGGGCGGGGGGATAGAGGCGGAGGGTTTCTTTGATGATCTGGTCGAGCAGAGCCAGCTGGCGCAGGTGGTCGGCGGTCGGGGGCTTGTCGCCGACCACCTGCGCGATCTCGGCCTGGGCCTGGCGCTGGACTTCGGGATGGCGGCCCAGAAGCCACAGCGCCCAACTCAGCAGGGCGGTGCTGGTGTCGTGCCCGGCGATGAGCATGGTCAGCATCTGGTCGCGGATGAGGTCGTCGTCCAGGCCGGCAGCAATCAGGAGGTCGAGGAGGTCGGTGGGGCGGTCGCCGGGCGGCTGGGCCTGGCGACGCCGGCGGATGAAGGCATACAGCCAGGCGTCCAACTCGGCCAGGGGGCGCCGCGAGCGCGGGCGGGGCATGTCGGGCCAAAACAGCCAGAGGCCGGGCGAGATGTAGTGGACGGCGGCAAGAATGGACGGCCAGAGGCGGTCGATTTCGGCCGTCAGATCGACGCTGAACAGCGTGTCCATGACGATGAGCACGGCAATGCGGCGCATTTCGGCCAGCATGTCGCGCCTCTCGCCCTGGCGCCAGCCGTCGGCGACGGCGTCGGTGTAGCGCAGCATGGCCGGGAGATAGGCAGGCAAGCCGCGCTGGCGCAGGGGCGGTTCCATCAGTTGGCGCAGGCGGTCGTGCTCCTCGCCATCGATCACCAGCAAGCCCTGGCGCAACAGCCGGGTGATGGCATCGCCCTCGCATCGCCACTGCAAGCGTTCGCGCTCAGTGACATAGATGAAGCGCCCCGCCTCCGGCCCACAGAGCACGGTCATGTTCAGCCGCGGCGCGCCCATCTGGAAGACATCGCCGGCATGGGCATGGAAGGCCGCCAGGGCGCCGAACATGTCGATGTGCGGCGGCAGGCCGGGGCGGCCGAGCATCGCCCGCAGGGCAGCCAGGCCGGCATTGGCGGTGGGTTGGGGGGGGAGGTGGGGCATGGGGGGGGAGAACGACTAAAGTCGTTACTACGATGGGTATGAGGATCGGGTTTGCCACCAGAGGGCCGGCAGCCGCCGCAGTTTGCCCCAGGTGGAGACATGGGCGCGACGGCTGAAGACATCATACTCATGGGCTTCGATGTCGTCCAGGATGGCGCGGTAGAGGTCGGCGGCGGCGGCGATGCCGAAACGGCCGTCGGCGTCGAGCAAGGCGATGCCCGGCCAGCTTTCGGCGTAGAGCTGGCGGTTGCGGTCGATCTGGAAGCGCATGAAGGCCCGCCAACTTTCCGTCACCCGGCCGGCGGCCAGGTCGGCGGGCTGGAGGCCGAACTGATGGAGTTCATCGACCGGCAGATAGACGCGGCCGTTGGCGTAGTCGGCGGCCACATCGCGCAGGATGTTGGTCATCTGCAAGGCCACGCCCAGCTTGATGGCATGGGGAATGGCCTCGGGGCCGCGGAAGCCGATGATGTGCATGCTCATCAGCCCGACGGTGGAGGCGACGCCGTAGCAGTAGGTCGCCAGGTCGTCGAAGCTGGTATAACGGCGCTGCTGCAGGTCGCGGGCCACGCCGTCGATAAGTTGTTCGGCATAGCGGCGGGGGATGTGATAACGGGCGCGGGAGTCGGCCCAGGCCACGGCCACCAGGTCGTGCGCGGGCGGGGTGGGGTCAAGTGAACGCTGTCGCCAGGCAGCCAGGCCGGCCTCGACATCGCCCTCGGGCCGGTCGACGATGTCATCCGTCACCCGGCAGAAGGCGTAGAGAGCGCGGGCGGCGCGGCGTTTGTCGGCCGGGAGCAAGCCCGAAGCCAGGTGAAACGAGCGGCTGTGCTCGGCGGTGATGGCTTCGCAGTGGGCGTAAGCGCGCTGCAAGAGGGCGGCATCGCGCTGGCTGGTGTGCTGTGGATGTTGTGTCAGGCCCAGCCAGGCCTCGTGGGCCAGGGCGAGGAGGGGTTTTTCCCAGGCGGCGTTGCTCATCATAGCAGGATCCTTGATTGGCGCTAGCAGAGCTTTGACTGCAAGCAGGTGATCGATGAGGTGATGATACAGGATTCTGAATGAAATGTCAAGATATTGAAAAGGTAATGTAAAGAAAATATAAGATCATCTCACACTGCCAGCCGCCCCTGTCGCCCTGGGGCGAGAACAAACCGCCCGGCTCAGCGCCGGGCGGAAGGTGGGGTGATCGGTTTTTCCAGCTGGCGGCCTGGCTTCAGGGCATGGGCGCCGGTTCGTGAGGCTCTGCCTCGCGCCGGAAGCGACGCGGGCGGGCCAGCTCACGCGGGTCGGGCGCCCCCAACTGGCCGGGCCGCGGCAGCAGCCCGGCCTCGCGGATGATCTCGGCCACCAGCTCTTCTTGTCGATAGGCCATCACATGCACCCCAGCCACGCCCGGAATCTCGCGCACCTGCTGGATCAATTCGACGCAGATCCGTTTACCTTCTTGCAGTTTCTTCTCTTTGGGCGTCTTGGCCATGCGCTCCACCACGGCATCGGGGATGACGACGCCGGGCACTTTGGTGCGCATGAACTCGGCCACTTTCTCGGACCGCAACGGCCCGACGCCAACCAGGATGTAGGCTTTCTCGTGCAGGCCCAGGTCGCGCACCCGCTGCATGAATTGCTGCAAGCGGGGCACGTCGAAGCAGTATTGCGTCTGTATGAACTGCGCCCCAGCCTCGATTTTCTTGGCCAGCCGCAGCGGGCGCCAATCGTAGGGCGGGACGAAGGGGTTCTCGGCTGCGCCCAGGAAGACGCGCGGGGGAGTGGTCAGCTTGCGTCCACTGAGGAAGACGCTCTTGTCGCGCATGATCACGGCTGTGCGCAGGAGTTGGGTCGAGTCGAAATCGAACACACGCTTGGCCTGGGGCTGGTCGCCGGCGGTCACATCATCGCCGGTCAGACAGAGGACATTGCGCACACCCATGGCCGCCGCGCCCAAGAGGTCGCCCTGGATGGCGATGCGGTTGCGGTCGCGACACGAAATCTGATAGACAGGCTCATAGCCGGCGCGGGTCAGCAGGGCGCAGATGGCCACGCTGGACATGTGGCAATTGGCGCCGGAGGCGTCGGTGGCGTTGATGGCGTCGCACACTTCCGAGAGCACGATGGCGGCGTCATAGACTTCGTGCGGGTTGGCGCTGTCGGGCGGGTTGAGTTCGGCGGTGACGGCAAAACGGCCGGAGCGGAGGACGCGTTCCAGGCGGCTTTCGGAGGTGAGAGGGGGCATGGGAGGGGAAGGTCGCAAGTCGCAGGTGGCAGGTGGCAGGTGATAACTAGTAACTGGTAACTGGTAACTGGTAACTGATAACTGATAACTGGTAACTGATAACTGATAACTGGCTCTATTCGCGCTATTCGTCCATTCGTGCCATTCGTGATCGATCCATTTCGCAATCCGCAATCCGAACTTCGCAATCACCCAACCGGCCTGATCTCGGCCTTTTGCGGGCTACCGACCCAGCCTTTGGGCACGTCTTTGTCGGCGCCGGTGAGCAGGTTGATCCAGGCGGAGGTGCCTTCGAGTTGGCGATTGACGGGTGGGTTGATGAAGATCATCTCCTGGCCGTAGATGGGCATCCGCAGCGACCGTTCGTAGGCCTCGGTCCAGACGCACTTCATCTCCGGCTTGACCTCGCAGTGGCCGTTGCTGCGCACGCCGCCGCAAGGGCCGTTGCGCAGGTTTTTAGGACAGGTCATCGGGCAGGTCATGCCGGTGGAGTGGAGGATGCACTGGCCGCACATTTGGCAGTCGAAGATCACCTTCTTGCCCCATTCCTCCGGACGGCGCAGCCAACGGTTGCTCCGTTCGTAGCCGAGCTTCTTGAACAGGGGGTCGAGGCGGACGAAAACCCGCTCGAAGGCCTGGTAGATTCGTTCCAGGCCGTGGGGATGGTCGCGCAACCAGCTTCCCAGACTCATAAACGTTCTCCTTGGCGCGTCTGCATGATACGCTTGGCGGCTTCGACGGCCCCGCGCGCATCGCGGCAATAGATGTCGGCCCCGTACTCGCGCGCAAAGGCTTCGTTCAGCGGCGCCCCACCCACCATCACCCGCACTTTGTCGCGCAGCCCGTGGTCGGCCAGGGCATCCACCACCACCTTGATGTAGGGCATGGTCGTAGTCAGCAGGGCGCTCATCCCCAGGATGTCGGCCTGATGCTCGACCACCGCCGCCAGGAATTTCTCCACCGGCGTGTTGTTGCCCATGTCGATGACCTCGAACCCGGCCCCTTCCAGCATCATCACCACCAGATTCTTGCCGATGTCGTGGATGTCGCCGCGCACGGTGCCGATCACGACCGTGCCGATCTTGGGGGCCTGCGTCTCGGCCAGCAGAGGCCGCAACCTGGCCATCCCCGCCTTCATCGCCTGCGCCGCCACCAACACTTCGGGCACGAACAGGATGTGCTGGCGGAAATCGAGGCCGACGACGTCCATCCCCGCCACCAGACCTTTGGTCAGGATCTCGAACGGCTCGGCCCCGCGGCCCAGGGCCTCCGCGATCACGGCCACCACCTCGCGGTCGAAACCGTCGTAGAGGTCCTCCTGCAACAGCTCATAGAGGTCCCCGGTGCTGAGTTCGCTGAGAACGATGTTCGTCATTGCAGTGATAGATGGCAAGCCAAAGCGATGGGTCAGTCAGGATTGTTGCGGTGAGCGGTGCGGCTGCGTCGCTCTCGCCCCGCCCCCACCGGCGTTGGCTCGGCCGGCGGCAGGATGCCATCGAGATGGGGGAAGGTGTCGGAAGCATGGGGCAAGTGCATGGCCGCCACGAATTCGTCCTGAAAAATGGGGTCCATGGCGATCTCGATCGACCGCACCCAGCGCGAGATCGTGCGGGCTTCCTCGCGTTTGTGGCGGTTGACCAGGGCAATGCGAGCGCCATCGCCGGCGGCATTGCCCACCGCCGTCACCTTCGCCAGGTCGCAATCGGGGATCAGGCCCAGGATCATGGCATGTTTGGGGTCGATATAGCTGCCAAAGGCCCCGGCCAGGATCACCCGGTCGAACTTCTCCATCCCCGCCCGCAGCAGCAGCAGCTTGGCCCCGGCATAGAGCGCCGCTTTGGCCAGTTGGATATTGCGCACGTCGCTTTGGGTGACGTAGATCGGTTCGCCGGTGGTCGTCTGCCGGCCATCGGCCAGCATGTAGCTACCCTTGCGCTCTTTCCAGACGACGCGTTCGCTGGCGCAGTTGGGGTTGAAGCGGCCATCGGGCAGAATGATGCCCGTGACCAGCATCTCGGCAATGACCTCGATGATGCCGGAGCCGCAGATACCGGAGGCCAGATGTTTGGGCTGTTCCTCCAGCGGCACATCCGGCCCCAGCGGCCACTCGTCCGACCATCTCTCCTCGCCGATGACCCGGAAGCGCGGCTCGAGGGTGTCAGGGTCGATGCGCACGCGTTCGACCGCCCCCGGCGCCGCCCGCATCCCGTAGGTGATCTGCGCCCCCTCGAAGGCCGGGCCGGTGGGGCTGGAGGCGCTGAACATCCAGTCCTTGCCGCCGACGACGATCTCGGCATTGGTGCCCACATCCACCGTCAGGCTGATGTCGTCCATCCGGTACGGTTCTTCGGCAATGAGGACGCCGACATTGTCCGCGCCCACATGCCCGGCCTCGGCCGGCAGCACATGGACATTGGCGCCGGGGTGCAGCCGCAGCCCCAGGTCGCGGGCCTTGAGGTCGAGCGGGTCGCGATTGACCACCGCAAACGGCGACCCGCCCAACTCCACCGGGTCGCAGTCCAAGAAGATGTGGATCATGGTCGTGTTGCCCACGAACACGGCCTCGTGAATGTCGTTGGAACGGATGCCCGCCGATTTGGCCGCCCGCGCCGCCAGGGTGTTGAGGGCGTCGATGATCGACTTGTGCAGTTTGTCCAGTCCGGTGCTGTGCATCATCACATACGAAATCCGGCTCATCAGGTCTTCGCCGTAGGCCACCTGCGGATTCATCGTCGATTCGGTGGCCAGCACCTGCCCCGTGCGCAAATCGCACAAGTGCCCCACCACCGTCGTGCTGCCGATGTCCACCGCCAGCCCATAGACGCCCTCCTCATAGCCCGGCCGCACGTCGATGGCCTCGCGCTCCTGCCACAGCGTGACCGTCACCTTCCATTTGCCGTCGCGCAGCGCCTTTTGCAGCCGGCGCATAGCCAGGAGGTCGATGGTCTCGGCCTCGACCTGCCACTGTTCCCGCAGCGCGTCCTGCACCCGGCCCCAATCGCCGCGATGGTCGCCCAACTGGGCTTCATCGACCTTGATGTAGACCTTGCGGATGGCCGGGGCGACCTCGATCACGCGTTCGGTGGCCGATTTGCGGATGATCTGCTTCTGCGCCCGGCTTTCTTCGGGGACGAAGGCCAGCACATCGTCCTGGACATAGGCCACGCACGAAAGGCGGCAATCCTCGCTGCCCATGTTCTGCAGCAGTTCCAGTTCTTCTTTGGTGGGCGGCGAGACATGCCCCTGGCCGGAGATGATGCCGTGTTTTTGGAAAATGCCATCCTCGATGCGGACTTTGCACTTGCCGCAGGTCAGGCGGCCGCCACAGATGCTCTCAATCTCCACGCCCAGGTTGCGGGCGGCGTCGAGCAGTGAGGTTCCCGGCGCCACGCGCCCGCGGCGGCCGGAAGGCATGAGGATGACGAGGGGGTCGTGGGGAGGGTGGAGGTCGGACATGCGGGGAGGGTGGGGGGAGTTGGCTATTGGTTATTGGTTATTGCGTGTTGCGTGTTGCGTGTTGCGTGGTGCGTAGAAAATGCGCCATCTAGACACGGAACATTGGTTATTGGCAATTGGTTATTGCGTGTTGCGTGTTGCGTAGAAACTGCGTCGTCGAAACACGGAACCCGGAACCCGGAACCCGGAACACGGAACACGCCCCTATTCAACTTGCCTTCGCCGTATCGACAGTTTTGCGCCAGTTGATCTCAGGCATCTGGGCGTCCAGGTCGGCGACGACGGCAGCGACGATGTCCTTGATAGTGCCTTCGGCCTCGATCGGATCACCCCACTTGAAGGCTTCCATATAGGCGTCGGCGCCGGTCAGCCCCAGGGCCATGGCGGCGCGGTCGACGGCCTCCATGAAGCGGTCGGGCAGAGGGGCGCTGGCGCGTTCGCGGCCGTCACGGGCGCGCACCTGGGTGGGGATGTCGTACCAGTAGAGGATTTGATAGCTTGGCATGGTGGTGTGGTGGGTGAATGTCAAAACAAGGCCGATTCGTCCTGGCGCAGGTTTGCCAACGCGGGGGGAGGGTAGTATATCACGCGCCTACTGAATCGACGCACCGGCCGGGAACGCAAAGCAAGCCTTGACAAAACGCCGGGCATCTTGCGGATGTCCGGCGTTCGTCGGTGGTGGAGCGGGCGGTGGTTACGACCGCGGCGGGAACTCGCCTTGCAGGGCGATGATGTAGTTGATGCCCACATAGCCGCTCTTGCTCGCGGCTACATCGACGCCATCTCCCAGTTCGCCCAAGTAGGGCCAGGTGGAGGGATCTTCTTGCACCGGCATCCGTCCGCGCAGATCGGGCAGGGCGAAGGTCGACTTGCCATCGCCGCCATAGTTGGTGCCCAGGAGCGAGAACAAGGCCGTGTTTTGCGCTATCGAAAGCACCTGGCCTTCACACAATGCCCACCCGCGGGGGGCGAAGTTGCCGGCGAACATGCGGATTTCAGCAACGTAGGGTTCCATGATCGTCTCCTCAGGAGGGTGTGGGGAAGTTGCCCTGCAGGGCGATGATGAAGTTGAGGCCAAGCCAGGACGGGGATGGCTTCTGGCCGTCGGCGGCAGCGGGCATGGCCGTCTGGCCCAGCATCAGGCTGCTACCCATGTGGACGGGCGCCCGCCCGCGCAAATCGGGCAGGGCAAAGGTGGTCTCACCGTCGCCGCCATAAGTCGTGCCGACGATCATGAAGAGCGCTTCATACTCGCTGATCGATAGCAGGCCGCCGTTGCAGAACGCCCAGCCCTGCGGAGCGAAATTGCCGGCAAAGATGCGGATTTCGCCGAGTGTCGGGTTCATGTCGAATGCTCCTTACCAGTCGGGTGAGGGGAAGATGCCCTGGAGGGCGATGCAGAAGTTAAGGCCCAGGTAGCCAGGCGCTTCGGCCGGCTGGCCGCTGCCCAAGCCTGACGACCCGGCCATGGCGCCGAGGGGATTCTGCGCATTGGGATGCACAGCCACGCGGTCGCGCAGGTTGGGCAGGGCGAAGTTAGTCCGGCCATCACCACCATAGGTCGTGCCCAGGAGTGAGAACAGGGCCTGGTTCTGGCTGATGGGCAGAAGCTGCCCGTTGCACAGCGCCCAGCCCTTGGGGGCGAAATTGCCGCTGAACAAGCGGATTTCAGCGAGAAAAGGTTCGTTCATCGTTCAGGCGCCTCCTTGTTGCGCCATCTCTTCCATCTTCTTGCGCAGGCTAAGCGGCCGCATGTCGGTCCATACTTCCTCGATGAAGGCCAGGCACTCCTGCCTGGTTCCAGTCTTGCCGGCGTCGCGCCAGCCGAGCGGCCGCTGGCGCTCATCAGGCCAGATCGAGTACTGCTCTTCGTGGTTGACAACCACAGCGTAGATGGTGGTGTCTTCTTGTTCGTCCCAGGCCATGCATTTGTCTCCTTGAGTGGGGGAATGTGGTGTGTGTTGGCTTGTGGTGAGCCAGGGCAGGCAGTATAGGGGTGGGTTTTTGGCTTGTCAAAACGGCCTGGGCGGGGTAGGATTTTGGGATGCAACACCTCACCATTGGCCTCATCCAGCAACGCTGGCATCCCGACCCGGACGAACATCGCGCCCGGCTGAGCGAGGACGCCGGCGCCGCCGCCAACCAGGGCGCGCAGCTCATCTGTCTGCAAGAACTCACCCTCTCGCCCTATTTCGCCACTCGCCCCGGCCTGGATGCCGGCCCCTATGCCGAGACCATCCCCGCTGGCCCCACCTGCCGCTTCGCCCGCGCCCTGGCCCAGGAGACCGGCGCCTTCATCACCGCCTCGCTGTTCGAGGCGACCGGCCCCGGCTACAACACCGCCATCTGCTACGCCCCCACCGGCGACCTGGCCGGGCTGACGCGCAAGCAGCACATCCCCGGCGGCCCCGGCTATCACGAAGACGAGCACTTCCATCCCGGCGATTCGGATTATCCCGTCCACACCATCGCCGGCATCCCGGCCGCCCTCCCCACCTGCTACGACCAGTGGTTTCCCGAACTGGCCCGCATCTACGGGCTGCAGGGCGCTCAGTTGATCATCTACCCCACCGCCATCGGCTCCGAGCCGACCGCGCCGGATTTCGACAGCCAGCCGTTGTGGCAGAAAGTCATCGTCGCCAACGGCATCATGAATAACTGCTTCATGGTGGCTATCAACCGGGTGGGGACTGAGGACGGCGTGACGTTCTATGGCAGCAGCTTCGTCAGCGATCCGTTGGGGAATGTCCTGGCCCAGGCCCCGCGCCACGACCCTGCCGTGCTCGTGGCCAGGCTGGATTTCGGCCTGCGCCAGCGGTGGGGCGAGCTATTCCCCTTCTTCCGCCAGCGCCGGCCCGAGACCTATGGGCGCTTGGTGCAACGTCTGCCCGATCAGCCAGGCTGATGAGTTATCCCGCTGGTGCGGCGTTTCAGGCGGGTGCAACTTCCGCCATGAAACCATGAATGGGTGGTTGCACAATCATAACGGGCACATTCACGACCACATCCAGGTACCACCACCACTGCGATGGCGGAACTCTGTCACGGCGTCGCCAGGATTCAAGGTCGGCAATCTGCTCGATGGAGTTTAGAAACTCGCTTGCCCGGCGCAGCAGTTCCGTATCGGCGCGTTCCAGACGCGCTCGTTGTGAATCCGTCAGCTCCCCTTTGATCCTCGCCAGACGGCTACGCACCTGGAAGAGATTGAGATGCTCCATGCCGCTGGCTTCGGGATGGCGTACACCCGACTCATAGCTAAGCATCAGCTTTTCATTGTCATGGTTTTTCATTTCATTAAGTCTCCCAATGTGCTTATAAATTCGAATTCACGCCTGTTCAGATATTGATCTGGCCATTCTACTATAAAGGCGGTTTCCATAAGTCCATCCAACCCAAACATTACCAGCCATGTGTCGGTATCAAGTGTTGTAACTACGGTTGGAAAGGATTGAACGCCGAAACGATATAGATAAACACTTGCGGTTGAATCGAACAAGATAGATTTGATAATATCATGATAGTCGTCAAGTGTAGCAGTCTTAGGAATATGTCCGTGATCTCTTCGTGTTTTGAGGTGCTGAATATCTTTTCCTGGTTTCCAGCGAATCAATGTTCTGACGGCGCGAATTGCAGCTACTATCTGCTGTCTTGATGATTCTGGTGTTTCTAGTTTGCTCATCAAAGTTTGCTCGTCAGTGTTGTGTGCTTTTGGCGATTCTTTTTCGAGCGAATTGTAGCGCAACAATTTCAATCTGAAAAGAGGTCAGGATGCCTATTGGCAAAGCTGATGCTGGTGGCCGCCTTCACCAAAACCGCCACCACGGACGCTGCTTCGCCCATAGCCCGCGTCCCCGCCGTTTCGCTCTCTCTTGCAGCCGCGCCAGGTCGCGCTCGCGACCGTGCGGCGGGCCGTAGGCGTCGAGCCGGGCCAGCCCCATCTCCACCAGCCGGCCGTTCACCCACGTCCCGCCAGCAAAGACATGGCGCAGCAGGCGACCGTACACGTCCTGATCGGCTTCACCCGCTGCTGTTTCCAGCCGTACGCGCCGGCCCTCCACCAGCCGGGCGTTGGCCGCCTTCGCCTTCTCGGCCCAGGCTGCTTCGGGGCCGCCAAGTTCGGGCGCATCGATGCCCAGATAGCGCACCTCGCGGCCATCGTTCAGGCGGATGCTGTCGCCATCGATGACGCGGGCGACGAGGGCGCTTTCGGCTGCGAGGCCAAGCCACTGCCGGAGGCGTGACCAGAAGGCAGGGGCGAGGGAGGGGCGGGTGGACAAGGGCGGTGCGGAGGGCAGGGGGATGGTCGGGCCATTGTACCACACCTGAAGTGCTGAGGTGCGACGCACTTCCAAAGTGCGTCGCACCTGCCGCCGACCCCGCCGCCTTGCGCCCCGCGCCCCTTCGTGCTACGCTCCAAAAATCACAATCTGGATTGCGCCGCGCCTGCTCCTGCACAGCTCACCCTGTGGCTGTTCCCATGCTGCCTGCTATCGAAACCAGCCTCCAACGCCATCTCCACGCCCTCGCCGTCGCCATCGGCAGCCGACCGACCGGCTCGGAGGCCAACCGCCGGGCGGAGGAGTCCTTCTTCGACCCGCCCCCCACCCTGGCCGAGCACATTCGCCGCCTCATGCCCGGCCATCCGCACCTCACCGAGACCGCACCGTGGCCGCAGGGCGACCACAGCATCTTCTGGCAGCGGGGCGTCCCGGCGGTTGCCATCACTACGGCCGGAGCCTGGGAACTGGTGGGCAGCATCATCCACAGCGAGAACGACACAGTGGAACGGGTGAGCGCCGCCAGCCTGGCCGAGGTGGTGGCTTTCGTCGCCGACATCCTGGCGGCAGGCCAACCATGACCACACTCGCCCCTCTTCTAGCCCGGAATCGCGCCTGGGCGACGGCGATGAGCGGGCGCGACCCCGATTTCTTCGCCCGCCTGGCGCAGCAGCAAAGCCCCAACTATCTGTGGATCGGTTGCTCGGACAGCCGCGTGCCTGCCACCGAGATCGTCGATCTGCTGCCCGGCCAGATTTTCGTGCACCGCAATGTGGCGAATGTGGTGGTGCACACCGACCTGAACTGCCTGTCGGTGATCCAATATGCGGTCGAGGTGTTGGGCGTGCGGCACATCATCGTCTGCGGGCATTATGGCTGCGGCGGCGTGCGGGCGGCGCTGGAGCGGCAGCGGCGCGGGCTGATCGATAATTGGCTGCGTCACATCCACGATGTCGAGGCGAAGCATCGGGCGGAGTTGGCGGCGCTGGGCGGCGAGGCGCAATTCGACCGGCTGTGCGAGTTGAATGTGGTCGAGCAGGCGCTGAACGTGGGCCAAACGACCATCGTGCAGGATGCCTGGGGCCGCGGCCAGGATTTGACCATCCACGGTTGGATTTACAGCCTTCAAGACGGGCTGTTGCGCGATTTGGGCGTCAGCATGGCCAGTGGGCAGGAATGCAAGCAAAGGAGTCGCTAACATGGGCGCCAAACTCTGCCCCAAGCTCATCCTCGAAGGCACGCGCCTCACTTTCAAGACCGAGATCGCCTTCGCGTTAAACGAGCACCCGCGCATCGTCGGCCCGCGCAAGTATCGCTACCATTCGCCGCTGATCTCGGCCGAGTGGTGTTCGTTCACGAATTATCCCTGGGGGCGGGGGCCGATCAATTTCGAGCCGCAGGAAGAGGGGCTGGCGATGGAGACCTACGCCACCTGGGCGCGGCTGTTCGAGTTGCAGCGCTACTATTCCTGGATCATCGACCGTTTCCATCTTTCCACCCAGGCCTATCAGTTGGCGGCCTACGGCAAGTTCTACGATTTCCGTTGGCTGGAGGAGCGGCTGGCGCCGTTGGGCTTCCGGCTGGTGTTCTGCACCCGCGCGCCCGACTCGTTCGTCGCTGCCCGGCAGGAGCGGCTGAAGGTCTCCGGCAACCCATCGCAATACGACGACCTCGACCGTTTCGTGCGCGAGCAGGAGCTGCTGCGCCAGCTGGTGCGAGGGTCGATCCTGCCCGCCCTGACGCTGGACATCTCGGACAACGATGTGCCCGGCGCGGTCGAACGCATCGCCGACTGGCTGGAGGCGACGGGTGGGTTGTGGATGAACGAATAATCTATTACTTCGTAGTAACGACTTTAGTCGTTCTTCTCTTGCATTTACTACGAAACAACGCCCGACTACCACCACCGCACCCAACACAAAGACACGAAGAGCACAAAGAAAACACAAAGAATTATTGATCGCTAGTTTGATCTATTATGAAGGTCATAAACCGTGAAGCGTGAAACGTGAGAAAACATCGGCGATTTTCACGCATCACTCGAATTTTGCGCAAAATTTAGGGGGACCCAAAGGTCGGCCCTGAACATTAACAACTGAGGTAGAGAACAAGTATTCAGGCATGGTTTATTCGACGGCCCATGCTGATTGACGATGTGCGGA
>JAIBAP010000017.1 GCA_019695115.1 Caldilineales bacterium
ACTCCCCAAGTTCACGTGCTGGGTGCCCCCAGTCGTCCTCACAGGTCTCGGGGCGGCATGGCTCGCCGCCGGCCCGCTGGCCCCGCCGGCCAGGCCCGTGACCAGCACCCACAAGACCCTCACCGAACCTCCAGCTCCAGCTCAATCCCAGCACGTGACCATGACCTTTAGTGTCGCTCAATCTGACGCCAAGGCTCGCTTCACGGACTCGACTGAGATGAGGGTACGAACGAGAAGGGCGGGTGGCGGGTGGCGGGTGGCGGGCGGCGGGCGGCAGGTGGCGGGCGGCAGGTGGCGGGTGGCGGGTGGCGGGTGGCAGGGCGTGTTTCCGTGTCCCTGTGTCTCACCCTCTCTGCGTCCCTCCGTCTCCCCCTCCCTGCGTCCCTCCGTCTCCCCCTCCCTGCGTCCCTCCGTCTCCCCCTCCCTGCGTCCCTCCGTCCCTCCCTCCCCCCTCCACCCTGGCGCCAAAGCTGCCGTCGTGGACGCGGATGGTGAGGGGCTGGCCGGGTGAGGTCTGGGCGACGGACTGGATCACGCGCCCGCTTTCATCGCGGACGATGGCATAGCCCCGGCTGAGGACGGCGCTGGGGTTCAGGGCCGCCAGCCGCTGTTCCAGGCCGGCCAGGGCCAGGCGGCGGCGCTGGCTGGTCGTCGTCCAGGTGAGGGTCAGGCGGTGGTCGAGGTCGTCCACCATTTGCCGGCGCTGGTCGATGCGGTAGCGCGGCGAGTGCCGGCGCACCACGGCTTCCAGCCGTTCGACCGTCTGCCGGCGGCCGGCGATCTCACCTCTGACAGCGGCGGCCAGGCGGCCGGCGGCGGTGAGCAGTTCGGCGCGCACGGCCTGCTGGTCGGGGACGACTGCCGCCGCTGCGGCAGAAGGCGTGGGGGCGCGCTGGTCGGCCACGAAATCGGCCAGGGTGAAGTCGGTCTCGTGGCCGATGCCGGTGACGGTGGGAGCGGGGGAAGCCGCCAGGAGCCGGGCGAGGCCCTCATCGTTGAAGGCCCACAGGTCTTCGATCGAGCCGCCGCCGCGGGCGAGGATGATCACATCGATGTCGTCGCGGGCGTAGAGGGTGTAGAGCGCAGCCTGCAACGAGGCCGGAGCCTGTTCGCCCTGCACCAGGCTGGGGACCAGGAGGACATCGGCCAACGGCCAGCGCTGGGCCAGCACCCGCAGGATGTCGCGCAGCGCCGCCCCGCTGCCAGAGGTGACCAGGCCGATGCGCTGCGGACGGATGGGCAGGGGCCGTTTGCGGGCGGGATCGAACAGTCCTTCGGCCTGAAGCCGGGCTTTGGCTTCCTCGAACTGGCGATAGAGGTCGCCGACGCCGCGCTCGACCCGTAGCGCCTCCACCACCAATTGCAGTTGCCCGCGCAGCGCATAGAAATCGACGCGCCCGCGGGCGACCACGTTCTGTCCGGCCTGGGGCGTCTCGGGCAGGAGGCGCACGGCCGGCCGCCACATCACGCAGGCCAGGCTGGCGCTGGCGTCCTTGAGCGAGAAGTAGAAGTGGCCGGACGAGGCCAGGGTGGCATTGCTGATCTCGCCCGTGACGAGGACATCGGCCAGGGTTTCATCGTCGCGCACCAGGTCGGTCAGATAGGCGGCCAACTGCGAGACGGTCAGGAGTTCGGGCATGAGCAAGGCGAAAGGGGAATCGCGGAGGGTAGATCGAGTATTTCGCACGTTGCCAGCCGCCATCCGCAGTCAAACCAGACGCGGGGCGGCGCGGTGGCGGTCGAGATAGACGGGCAGACGGCGAGGCAGGATTTCGACCGTGAAGGGGGAGTCGCCGGCGGGGTCGCCGTCGAGATGGACGGGGAGCGGGGTTTCGGTTTCGATGCGCAGGCGTCGGGCCTGGCGGACGGTGACGCGGGCATCGCTCAGCCGGCGCAAGAGGAGCAGCTTGAGAACCAGGAAGAAGAAGTGGGGGGCCTGTTCGGCATCGATCACGATCAGGTCGAGCAGACCGTCGTTCAGCCGCGCCTGGCGCGCCAGCCGGAAGTAGCGCGCATAGAGGGCGATGTTGCTGGCCACGGTCAGATAGAAGCGGCCGCCGAGGGCCTCGCCTTCATCCACCGACACCGACATGGCCGCCGGCCGAAAGCGGCGCAACTGCCGGATGAGGGCGGCGGCGTAGGTGGCGACCGGCAGCCGGCGCTTGTCGAAAGCCATCCTGCTCTCCACCAGGTCGGTGACGATGGCATCGATGCCGCACCCGGCCCAACAGACGAAGACCCTGCCATTGGCCAGCCCGACATCGATGGCGGTGGCGTGGCCGGCCATGATGATGCGGGCGGCCTCGACAACGGCGTGATAGCCATGCCGGCGGGGAAAGGGCAGCCCGACATCGCGAGCGAAGACGTTGCCGGTGCCGAGGGGGATGACGCCCAAACGCACATCCCGTGCGCCGGCGGCGACGATGCCATCCGCCGCCTGCCCGATCGAACCATCGCCGCCGACGATGATGATCTCGCCATAGCCGGCGCGGGCGGCTTGCTCGGCCAGCTCGCGGGCATGGCCCTTGCGTTCGGTCGGCCGAATGTCCAGCTTCCAGCCGCCAGCGTGCAGTTCGCCGATGGCGCGCTGCAGGGCGTCGTGGCGCTCAGGCTTGCCAGAGATGGGGTTGTGGATGAGAAGGGCGTGCACGATCTGTCGGCCGGGGAAGGTGAACGGAGGTAACGGCATTGTAGCACAAGTGCATGAACCGTGTTTGTCACGAATTTCACTTGACGCACATACCCGGCCTCCTGTTCAGCCGCCATCAGGTGGCATGAACCGTGTTTGTCACGAATTTCACTTGACACCCTTCTTTGCCGGTTGTTATAATCTCCGGCGCGTGTCCTGCACGCCCTGTCACCATCGTCAGCACGCAGCAGATCGGTCGGAGGCGAACCGGTCGGCTGTATTCGTTTTCCACAAAGGATGTTCGAGGGTATGGCCAACGACAACGAAGTCCCGCAGGAGTTGAAGCAGAACGTCTTGATGACGTCGGTGGACTTTTTGTACAACTGGAGCCGCCAAAACAGCATGTGGCCCATGCTTTTTGGCCTTGCCTGCTGTGCGATCGAGATGATTTGCACGGCTGCCGGGCGCTATGACCTTGCCCGCTTCGGCATGGAGGTCATGCGTCCCTCCCCGCGCCAGTGCGATCTGATGATCGTCTCCGGCACCGTGACCAAGAAGATGGCCCCCATTATCGTCCGGCTGTATAACCAGATGCCCGAACCGCGCTATGTCCTCAGTATGGGGGCCTGCGCCACGGGCGGCGGGCCGTTCAAAGAAGGCTACAATGTGGTCTCCGGCATCGACAAATATGTGCCTGTCGATGTCTACGTCCCCGGTTGCCCGCCGACGCCCGAAGCCTTGCTCTACGGCATCCTCAAATTGCATGAGAAAGTGCGCAGCCAATCGGTTCGCACCGTACCCTGGTACCGGCAAGAAACTCCACGCGGGATCGTCGTGCCCGAACTCGGCCCGGACATCTTCTCACCCGATCGCGCAGCCGACATCCGCCGTTTGACATCCAGACCACAGGCGCAGGAGGCATGACCATGGCTGAAGACATCACGATCGCCGCCCAATTGCCATTCGCCGACGCCGTCCCCGGCGCCGTCCTCGCTGCCGATGGCGCCGGCCTTGTCGTCGACCGCAGCAAGCTGATCGATTTCGCCCTCCATCTGCGCAACCAGCAGGGTTTCGACTTTCTCTCCTGCCTCACCGCCGTCGATTATCTTGGCTTCGATGGGCGCACGTCTGCTGACCGCTTCGAGGTCGTCTATCACCTTTTCAATACCCGGAAAGGCGGCGAAGGGCTGGTGGTCAAGGTGCGGTTGCCCGAAAGCGACCCCAAGCTCCCCAGCCTGATCAGGGTTTACCCTGGCGCCGACCTGCAAGAGCGGGAAGCGTATGACCTTTTTGGCATTCGCTTCGAAGGCCATCCGCGGCTGCGCCGCATCTTCATGTGGGAGGGCTTCGACGGCCACCCCATGCGCAAGGACTGGAAGGAAGCCTATTACGAGGACGAACACAAGCCGTTCAAGAGCCGCTGGCCGGTAGGCCACTACCAGTGGGGCGAAGACCGGGTGCCGTGGGGTGATAATGTCAGCTTTCCCCAGGGATGGGACCCAGATTCGTTCCGGCCGGCGCCGCCACCGCTCCCCATCGTCCACGAACCAAAAGATTGGGAGTCGATCAAGACCGACCGCGTCGTCGTCAACATGGGGCCGCAACACCCCTCCACCCACGGCGTTTTTCGCATGATCGTCGCCCTGGATGGCGAGACGATCATGGGCCTGGAGCCGGAATGCGGCTACCTGCACCGCAACCACGAGAAGATCGGCGAGCGCAACACCTGGTTGGGCAATATCCCCTTCACTGACCGGCTGGACTACCTTTCCAGCATGTCGAATAACTTCGCCTATGTGTTGGCGGTGGAGAAGTTGATGGGCGACAAGGGCAAGCCGCCGGAGCGGGCCGAGTATCTGCGCGTGCTCATGGCCGAACTGACCCGCGTCTGCAATCACATGTGGGCGGTTGGCTTCCTGCTCAACGACTTGGGCGCCTTCTTCACCCCGGCCCTGTACACCATCGAAGAGCGCGAACTGATCCTGGATCTGTTCGAGGCTGTGGCCGGCAGCCGCATGATGTGCAACTACATGCGCTTTGGCGGCGTGGTGCGCGATGTAGACGAGGCCTGGCTGACCCGCTGCCGCGATATCGTCTTCAATCGTCTGGAGCGGAAAATCGATGAATTGGAGGGCTATCTGACTCGCAGCGAAATCCTGATGACCCGTTGCGTGGGTGTGGGCCTGCTTTCGGGTCAGGATGCGGTGGCGCTCAGCGCCTGTGGGCCGATGCTGCGCGCTTCGGGCGTGGACTACGACCTGCGCCGCGACCGGCCCTACGGTATCTACGACCGCTTCGAGTTCGATGTGGTCACCGATGACGGCTGCGATGTCTATGCGCGCTACAAAGTGCGCATTGGCGAGATGCGGCAGTCGGTGCGCATCCTCAAGCAGGTATTGGACAACATGCCCGAAGGCCCGGTCTTCGTCGGCAAGCCGGCCTATGTCACCCGCGTCGAGAAAGGTGAAGCCTACGGCGCTGTGGAAGGGCCCAAGGGCGAGTTGGGCTTCTATGTCGTTTCGGATGGCTCGGATAACCCCTGGCGCTACCATGTACGCGCCCCCTCCTACATCAATCTCAACACCCTCGCCCCCATGTCCATCGGCTACAAAATCGCCGATGCCATCGTCGCCCTCGGCGGCATCGACATCGTGTTGGGAGAAACGGATCGCTAGACCACGAAACGTGACAGGTGAGATGGAGGTGGTATGTGTCACCTGTCACGTCTCACGTTTTCGGCGCAAAGGATGAACTCAATGTACGGACTTGGCATCATCAAAGGCTTGGGCACGACCCTCAAACGCACGATCAGCACCTTCACCGACGACTTTTCGCGCTTACCGGCGCGGTACCGGGATTCTATCGACACCTCTGCCGGTCGGGTGATGCAGCAGCCGAGCGACATGCGCGGCATCTTCACCATCCAATATCCCGAAGAACGCCGCCAACTGCCCGAAAACTTCCGTTACATCCCCATGCTCCTCTACGAAGAGGACACGGGCGAGGACCGCTGCACGGCCTGCGGCATCTGCGCCAAGGTGTGCCCGCCGCAGTGTATCTGGATCGTGCGCGACAAAGATGCCAACGGCAAGCCCATCACCCGCCCAGCCCAATTCTACATCGACGCCAGTATCTGTATGAGTTGCTCTTTCTGCGCCGAGTATTGCCCCTTCGACGCCATCAAGATGAACCATGACTACGAGCTGGCCACCTACGACCGCTTCCCCGGTCTGGTCTTCGACAAGGCCGAGTTGAGCGTGCCCACCAGCTACTACGCCACCCTCTATCCCACCGCCTGGGCGCGCGAGGAAGCCGGCAAGAGCAAGAAGAAGAAAGCGACGCCGAAGACGGAAGCCAAGAAGGAAGCCCCCGCGCCGGCCCCTGCCCCCAAGGTGGAAGCCGCCCCGGCCCCGGCGCCCGCCGCCGCCCCAACCGCCCGCGCCAAACCCAAAGGCGGCCACTCCTCACCCGTCCCCGAAGGCTACAGCGGCGAATTCATTCGCTCCAGCCTGCCGTTGCCGGCGGTGCCGGCCGAGGGCGCCAGCCACAGCGGCATTGCCTGGGCCAGGATCATGGAACTGCGCGAGAAGCAACTGCTGCACTATCGCCAGCGCCGAAAAGCGGAGGGGAAGGAAGTCAAGTTGTAAGAGAGGCAAGGCTTCCTCCCTCGCTCGCGAGAGATTGCCACACCAGGGGGGATCTCTTGTGTCATTTGAAATCGAGTTCATCAACGACTCTTTGCAGGATCTAGGACTTTTGCGACCTTTTGACCGCGCTGCTGTTCTTGATGCCATTGAGCTGCATCTGCGACATGAACCGACTAAAGAGAGTCAGAGCAGAATCAAGAGACTGAGAAGAACTCGAACACCACAATATCGCCTCCGAATCGCTGACATACGCGTTTTCTATGACGTGGTCAGGGCTTTCCGTTTCTCATTTGATGCAAGAGAACTCCTCGATAGTGTGTCATGCTGAGCGGGTCAATCGGCCAACTTACATGGTGAAGACCATACCAGCGAAGCATCTCGCGCGTCTTAGGTCAGCACTAACGGAAAGGCATCATACAATTCATGAGATTTGGATGGCCCACGCGAGATGCTTCGCTGGAATTCCTCTGCAACAACCTTGTGTGATCGACCCGCAGATGCTTCGTTTCACTCAGCATGACATAATTAGCACTCTGACGCTTTACGACTCAGTGGATATGAGAACCGGAAAGCCCTGATGACGTGGTAGGTAGCAACGTTCAGATCATTGCCATTGTCCCCAAGAGTCAGGCTGCAGAATGGCTTGCAAGACAAGCCAGAATGATTGAATCCGAGTAAGTTTCACGTTCGAGGTGCGACGCACTTCGCGGGCGTAAATGACTCGGGTTTCAGCACAATGCAGATCATGAAGTTGCTCAAAGTGCGTCGCACCTGAACTGATACGAATCGGAGGAATAGCTATGAAAACTGTATCTGTCCCAGATCTTCAACTCGACATTCCCAAATACCTGGCGTTGGCAGCTGATGAAGAGCTTGT
Organism: Caldilineales bacterium; assembly: GCA_019695115.1. Taxonomy (GTDB): domain Bacteria; phylum Chloroflexota; class Anaerolineae; order J102; family J102; genus SSF26. The sequence goes on from JAIBAP010000017.1 coordinate 7,154, forward strand.
GATCATGATGGATGGTCAGCCCGCTGGTCTCCTCCGAGGTTTCACAGAGGATGACTTGTTCGATTACGAGCTGGAGACACATCCGCTGTTTCTGCAACGTGTCAGCCATGCGAGAGCGGAGTTTCAAGCAGGCAGGGGCATTCGGATCGAAGAAGTACGATCCGAAATCCTTGCTGAACTCGAACCAGCGTAGACGGACAACTCTGGAGCGTTCCCATGTCTACCCAAATCACCTACCACGGCCATTCCTGCTTCTCCATCGTCAGCGATGGCAAACACCTGCTGATCGACCCCTTCCTGACCGGCAACCCCACGGCCAAGATCGCAGCCGCCCAGCTCAAGCCCGATTTCATCCTCCTCTCCCACGGGCATGGCGACCATGTCGGCGACACCGTCGCCATCGCCAAACGCACGGGCTGCCTGGTCGTCTGCAACTTCGAGATTTCCTCCTGGTTGGGCAAACAGGGCGTCGCCAACATCCACCCCCTGCACATCGGCGGCGGCAACCGCTTCCTCTTTGGCCGCTGCAAGATGACCATCGCCCACCACGGCTCGGGCCTGCCCGATGGCGCCTATGGCGGCAACCCGGCCGGCTTCCTGCTTAAGCTCAACGACGGCAAGACGATCTACTTCTCTGGCGATACGGCCCTGACCTACGACATGAAATGGCTGGCCGAAGAAAAGGTCGATGTCGCCATCCTCTGCGTCGGCGACAACTTCACCATGGGTCCCGACGACGCCCTCAAGGCGATCAGACTGTTCGAACCGAAGACCGTCATCCCCTGTCATTACGGCACCTGGCCCTACATCGATATCGATGTCGAAGAGTTCCAGGCCCGCTGCCAGGCCGAGACGGCCGCCGCCTGCGCCCTGCTGCACGCTGAAGAAAGCTTCTCTGTAGCCTGAGGCCACGGCCGGCAGTTTATCCACACACCACACAACCCGGAGCATAGACGCCGATGAGCGTTTTGACCGTTATTGCCCTGCTGGCGGCGTTGGCCGCGCTGGGCTACGCCTATCTTGCCCAACGCAAACTGACCGACCTCAGCCAACGCCTCTCGCGGGTCAGCAGCCACAGCTACGAGCTATCGTCACAGCTTGATGACCTGGGGCAGCGACTGGAGAGCCAGGGCAAAGAACTACGTTTCGAGATCAGAAAGGCGGCGGGGTTGGTGCGCTTCGAGCCATCCACCACCGTGGGCGAGGTGCAGACCCTCCACCCCTTCGCCGAGCAAATCCTGGCCGGCTTCCACATGGGCGGCTGCCACAACTGCGCCGTCTCGCCCGACGAGACCATCGCCGCCGCCTGCCAACGCCTGAACGTGAACGAGGCGGCCCTGCTGTCGGCCTTGCGCAATGGCAGCCCCGAACCCCTCCGTCTGGCCAACGTCGAGCTTCAGTTCTGACCCCACGATGTACCCCAAAGCCGAGATCCTCTTTCCTGCCCCCCTCATCTCGCGGGTGCGCGACCTCAAAGGCCCCCTGTGGGCGGCGCTGGTTGACCGGGCCGCCTCTCTGCCCGAGACGCACATCGACAGTCTCGCCTTCTGCCTGCTGATGATGCGGTTGGATGGCTGTCTGAAATGCTATAGCGGCAGCTACAAATTCATGCGCGGGTGCGAAGCCTGCGCCCTGCAGAGTGTGATGCAGTTCAAGGGCAGCGAGGACGAGATGATGAAGATGTACACCCAGGCGCAGCAGGACGTGCGCGACTATCTGGCCGGTAAGGGCGCGCCCGCCGACGGCAACACCCCGGCCACACCATGATGGCCGGGCCATCGGCGCCAGCAGATCAGCCCTCCCCCGGTCTGAGCAGGCGCATCGCCGTCATCGGCGCCGGGCCGGCCGGCCTGGTCGCCGCCTATGACCTGGCCCAGGCCGGCCAGCGGGTCGTGATCTACGAAGCGGCGCCGCAGGTGGGAGGCCTGGCGGCCGGGTTCAAGGCCGCCCACTGGGACTGGACGCTGGAAAAATACTACCATCACTGGTTCCAGGGCGACCGCCACATGCTGGGGTTGATCGAGGAGTTGGGGTGGAGCGACCAGGTCATCTTCCCCCGCCCGCTCACCGTCGTCTTCTTCGATGGCAAATTCCAGCCGCTCGACTCCATCCCCGCCGCCGCCCGCTTCACCTTGCAGCATTTCTCGCTCGTCGATTTCGTGCGTTTTGGCTGCGTCGGCCTCTACTTGAAGCTGACCCCGCGCTGGCAGACGCTGGAACACTCGACAGCCGACGCCTGGATGCGCAAATGGGTGGGGCCGAAGGTGTACGAAGCCCTGTGGAAGCCACTGCTGATCGGCAAATTCGGCGAAGAAAACCTGGATGTGGTCAACATGGCCTGGCTGTGGGCGCGCATCAAAGCCCGCACCACCCGCCTGGGCACGTTCAATGGTGGCTTCCAGGTCTTCATGGACAAGTTCGCCGCTCGCCTCTGTCACCTGGGCGTAGACATCCGCCTGCAGACGCCGGTCACGCTCGTCCGCCGCACCCAGGCCGGTTTGCAAGTCGAGGCCGGAGCCAGCGAAACCTTCGACGCCGTCATCTCCACCAGTTCGCCCGCCTTCATGGCCCGGCTGGCGCCCGACCTGCCCGCCGAATACAGCGCCAGCCTGCGCGACCTGCGTTCGATGGGTGCGGTCGTGCTCATCCTGGCCCTCGACCGGCAACTCACGCCCTTCTACTGGCACAACCTGCCCAAAGAGGCCGGCTTCCCCTATCTGGCGCTGGTCGAGCACACCAACTTCGTCGGCCCTGAGCACTTCGGCGGCGACCACATCATCTACCTCGGCGATTATCTGCCGCCCGAACACGAGCACTTTCGCCTGAGCAAAGAAGAACTGCTCGACCGCTTCCTGCCCTCGCTCAGCCGTTTCAACCCCGACTTCGACCGCAGTTGGCTGAAAGACGCCTGGCTGTGGAAAACCACCTACGCCCAACCCATCCCGCCTGTCGATCACTCCCGCCACATCCCGCCCCTGCGCACCCCTGTCCCCGGCCTCTACTTCGCCAGCATGAGCCAGGTCTACCCCTGGGATCGCGGCACCAACTTCGCCATCGAGATCGGTCGCAAAGCGGCGGCGCTGGCCCTGGAAGACTTCAAAACATAACCCACCCCCTGTCCCGTCTCGCTCCCCCGCCCCCCGGAACACGCAATACGGAACACGCACCACGCACCCCCTCCCTCACACCCATGCCCACCCAACCCACCCGCGACGCCATCATGGCGGCTTTGAGCCATGTCCAGGAACCGGAACTGCACCGCGACCTGGTTTCCCTCAACATGATCCAGGACTTGCAGATCAGCAACGGCAACGTCGGCCTGACCGTTGTCCTCACCACACCCGCCTGCCCGCTCAAGGGCCAGATCGAAAGCGATGTGCGCAACGCCGTCATGAAAGTGGCGGGCGTGCAGCAGGTCAACGTCCGCTTCGATGCCAACGTGCGGGCCGACAACCGCATCACCGGCCGCCTCAATCTACCCATCCGCAACATCATCGCCGTCGCCAGCGGCAAGGGCGGGGTGGGCAAGACGACCGTCTCAGTCAACCTGGCCGTAGCCCTGGCCCAGATGGGCGCCCAGGTCGGGCTGCTCGACGCCGACATCTATGGCCCCAACGTGCCGCAGATGCTGGGCGTGTCGAACATGCCCAATCCGCAGGATGGCAAGCTGGTGCCGGCGCGGGCCTATGGGCTGCAACTGATGTCGATGGGCTTCATGATCCAGCCCGACCAGGCCGTGATCTGGCGCGGGCCGATGCTGCATTCAGCTATCCGCCAGCTGTTCACCGATGTGGCCTGGGCCGAGGTGGACTACATGGTGGTGGATCTGCCGCCCGGCACTGGCGATGCCCAGCTCACCCTGGCCCAGTCGGTGCCCCTCACCGGTGGCGTCATCGTTTCCACCCCGCAGGATGTGGCTTTGTCCGACGCCCGTCGCGGGCTGAACGCCTTCCGCCAGTTGCAGGTGCCAGTGCTGGGGATGATCGAGAACATGTCCTATTTCATTGCCCCCGATAGCGGCCAGCGCTACGAAATCTTCGGCTATGGCGGGGCCGAGCGCGCCGCCAGGGAATTGGGCGTGCCTTTCCTCGGCCGGCTACCGCTGGACCCCCGCGCCCGCGAGGGCGGCGACCGCGGCAAACCGATCGTCGCCACCTACCCCGATTCCGAGATCGCCCAGGCCTTCCGCGACATCGCCAGGCAGCTTGCCGCCCAGGTCAGCGTCCTCAGCTTCCGGCCGGACCCAGAACTGAAGATCATCTGAACCGGGGAACGTGTTGCGTCGTGCGTATTGTGTAACTCACAAGCCAGAACCACACGGAACCCGGAACCCGGAACCCGGAACACGGAACATGCAAACATGCCCCCCACCATCACCATCGACGGCCTGCACAAATCCTACCCCGGCCAGAAACGCCCGGCCCTACAGCCCTTCTGGGCGCAGGTAAATGGGGGGGAGATGGTGGTGGTGGTGGGGCCGAACGGCGCCGGCAAGACGACGCTGTTCAAACTCCTGGCCACGTTGGTGCAGCCTGACGGCGGCCGGGCATGGGTGGCCGGGTGCGATCTGAAGCAAAGCCTGGCTGTACGCCGGCAGATCGGCCTGCTCAGCGACCCCGACCGCAGCTTCTTCTGGCGGCTGAACGCCCGCCAGAATCTGGAATTCTTCGGCAGCGCCTATGGTCTGGCGGGCAAGGCGGCGGTCGGGCGCATCGATGAGGTGCTGGGATTGCTGGAACTGGGTGATGCGGCCGGGCAACCGGTGGGGCAGCTTTCCAGCGGGCAGCGCGGTCGGCTGGCCCTGGCGCGGGCGCTCTTGCACCATCCCGCCGTCCTCCTGCTGGATGAACCCACCCGCAGCCTGGACCCGACCGCCGCCGCCCATTTCCTCGACCTGCTTCACCGCTATCTGGCCGAGACGCCCACCGCCAGCATCCTGCTCTCGACCCATCGGCTGGATGCGGTGGCGCCCGCCTGCCGGCGGCTGTGGATCCTGGCCGGGGGCTGCCTGCGCGGGGATGGCGCCCCGGCCGAGCTGCTGGCCCAGGCTGGGTTGAGCGTCGGCGGCTCGGCCCAGGACGATCTCAGCCGTCTCTATGCCCACTACACCGGCCTCGCCGCCCCGGCCGATGCAGACTGAACTGGCCGTTCTGGCCGCCAGTTTTCGCCGCGACTGGCGCATCGCCCGCAGCTACCGCCTGGCCTTTGTGCTGCGGCTAGTGGGCACGGTCTTTCAGGTGGTAGTGTTCTTCTTCATCAGCCAACTGGTGGGGGTGGCGCAGCATCCGGCGCTGGCGGCCTACGGCGGCAACTATTTCGCCTATGTCCTCATCGGCCTGGCCTTTCAGCGTTTCTTCAACCTCAGCCTGGCCGGCTATGCCAGCGCCCTGACCGAAGCGCAACAGACGGGCACGCTCGAAGCCCAGGCCGTGCTGCCGGTCTCGTTGCCCTGGCTGGCCGCAGGCAGCAACCTCTGGCCCTACCTGTACGCGACCGCCGAGACCATCCTCTATCTGCTTTTGGGCGTCGTTTTGGGCGCGCCGCTGGCCGGGGCGAATTTGTGGGGGGCGGCGCTGGTCACAGTGCTGGCCTCTCTGGCCATCAGCGGGCCGGGTCTGATGGGCGCGGCGCTCATCCTGCTGTATAAGCGCGGGAATGCAGTGGCCTGGGGCGTCGAAGCGGCGGCGGCGCTGCTGAGCGGCGTCTTCTTCCCGCCCGAACTGCTGCCCGCGCCCCTGGCCCGGCTTTCCGTCCTCCTGCCCCAGACCCATGCCCTGGAAGGATTGCGCGCCGCCCTGTTGGAGGCCGCCCCCACCGCTGATCTCTGGCCGCAACTGGCCGCCCTGACCCTGTTCAGCCTCGTCCTGCTCCCGGCCGGCGTCCTGGCCCTGAATCTGAGCTATCGCCGGGCGCAGATCAAGGGGAGCCTGGCGCAATACTGAGAGCGGCATCCGGTTTTGGCCTTGCAAGTAGGCGCTTATTGCGCAGACCCCTTGGGTAAACATCGGCATTCAGATCGCTTTGGGAACAAACTCAGCAAAGGGTATTGACACAGAAAACGTTTTCTCTTAGAATAGCGCCACCGAGAAAACGTTTTCTGTGCCTGCTGACGATCCATAAAGAGGAAACATGTCGGCCAAACTTGAGGATATTGCTAGAGAGACCGGCTTTTCAATTGCCACTGTCTCGCGGGTCTTGTCCAATAGCAACTACCCGGTCTCGGAGCAGATCCGCGAGAAGGTGCTTCTTGTCGCGGCAGCAATGGGCTATGAGCCCAATATCGCTGCTCGCAGCCTGCGCACAGACCGCACGAATACCATCGGCATCATCGTCGATGATTTTCTCAGCCCATTTACGCCTCCCATTGTCCGTGGCATCCAGGATTACCTGCACGAGAATGGGTTCCTGAGCCTGATCGTCAATTCTGATTGGGATCCCGACCAGGAGCAAGCAGCGATCAAGACACTGCTCAGCCGGCCTGTGGATGGCATCATCTTCGTCGAGTACTCGCATCGGGCTACCAGCGACGTGCTGGAACAGTCGAACAAGCCGCGCGTCTTCGTTCACCGTTTGTTCGGCTCGCCGATAATGAATTCCGTGGTGCCAGATGATTATTACGGCGCCGGATTGGCGACCCTTCATCTCATGAGCCTGGGTCATCGTCGTATTGGCTATATCAATGGTCCAGAAAACTGGCATACGTGTCGTGCGCGTTTGCGTGGTTACTGCGACGCCCTGGCTGGCGAGAACCTGCCCTTCGACCAGGCGTTGGTGCAGCCTGGTGATTGGGAGATTGAAAGCGGATACGAGGCTGCCAATAACCTGTTGAAACGGGGCGAGCGGCCAACGGCCATCTTTGCCGCCAATGATTTGATGGCGTTGGGCGCCATTTATGCCGTTCAGGACGCCGGCCTGAGCATTCCCGGAGATATGGCGGTGGTTGGCTACGATAACCGGAACTTTACGAAGATCTTCCGGCCCGGGATGACGACTGTGAGTATGCCCATTATCAGCATGGGCAGAGTGGCAGCCGAATTGTTACTGAAGCATGTGGCCGAGGGGCGCCGGGAGGAAGAAGAAATAAAAGTCAAAGGCCAATTGATCATCCGCGAAACCTGCGGCGCCCCTGAAACCAGCCGAACCAAGGAAGAGCCAGGCTCGCAAACACTCTTCAGGCGGGTGCTGCTCAACAAACAACCCGAAGAATAATCCTCTCTAGCCCATAGGCGCCGGCGTTTGCACGGCTTGAAGTTTGCGGCGCCTGGCTGATTGTCCAGAGCTAATCATTTTCAAGGAGGTGAAAGATGATCCATCTGTAGATTTTTGCTCTACGAACCAGCCGTAATGATTCAATGACTTCAGCGTAACTTCCATTGCTGGTATCTGTTCACGTGCTGTCATTGCGAGCGGAGTCCGGCATGGTTTTCGCCGGACGAAGCGAAGCAATCCCCCAATCGCATGAGAAAGTTGGGGATTGCTTACTTCGCTTCACTCAGTACCCTACGGCCTCGCAATGACCGACAAGGTGAACTCTTACCATTGCTGATTCACCAAGAAGGAGAGAGAACATGTCTCAGAATACAACGCTTTCACGCCGTGAGTTCATCAAGCTGGCAGGGTTGGTTGCAGCGGGCGCCTCCCTGGCGGCATGCGGTGTGCCAGCTGCGTCGCCGCCCGCCACACAGGCGCCGGCTGCCGCCGCGACGATGGCGCCCGCCGTTGTCAAAGGAGGGAAGGTTCGCGTCGCGGTGGGCGGTTGGGCCGAGCAGAACATCAAGGACTTGCTCGCCGTGACCGACTTCACCAAGAAGACAGGCATCGAGGTTGAGATCGTGCTCAGGACGGACACGAAGGAAACCGAGCTGGCGCGCCTGGCCAGCGCCGTCCAAGCCGGCGACACCCCCTACGATATCCTCGACTTCGAAGACGAACTGGCCACCACGCTTTCCAAAGCCGGTTACATGCTGCCTGTGAATGACCTCATCTCGCAAGAAGTGTGGGCTGACCTTTCGCCGTCGATGAAGGCCTACACCGACGTCTGGAGCACCTACAATGGCGAAGTCATCCGCATGATCCACAACTGGGAGATGCCCTACTGGTGGTATCGGAAAGATTGGTTCGACGCCAAAGGCGTCGCCGTTCCTACTACCTGGGACGAGGTCAAAAAGATGGGCGCCGCCTTCACCGACGAAGCAGCCGGCAAATGGGCGTCGGTAGATGGCCTGATCAAGGGCGCCTTCCTCAACGTCTACCTGGCCTGGGTCACCCTCCAGGCTGGCGGCAACCCCTTCGACGTTGGCCCCGAATACCAGCAGGCCCTCGAATACATCTATGACCTGATGTACACCAGCAAGGCGCTCAACCCGGCTTCGTTGCAGAAGGACTACAATCAGCAGAACGCGGACTACATCGCCGACAAAGTAGCCTTCATGCGACAATGGCCCTTCTTTGGCGATGTGGCGCGCAGCGACGACAACAAGGCCTGGTTCAGCGATGACAAGGTCGCCATCGCCCTCCCGCCGGTCGGGCCGGGCGGGAAAGGAGGCTCGACCTACGCCGCCGGCTGGGGTTGGGGCATCGTCAAGAATTCACCCAACCTGGAACCAGCAAAGGAATTGTTCAAGTTCCTGATCTCCAACGAAACCTCGGCCGAAGCCGTCAAGGTTGGCTTCTGGTTCCTCAGCGCTCGCAAATCCGTCCTGGCAGCCGCGCCGGCAGACAGCTGGCTGGTGCAGGCCCTCAACACTTACACCAATGCGAATGTGATCGGCGTACGCCCCTTCCATCCGCAATTCGTGGAAGCGCTCACCATCCTCGAAGACACAGCGGCGGCATATCTGACCAAGCAGATCAGCCTCGAAGCGTCGATGAAGCAAGCCAAGGACCAGTTGGCAACGCTCGGCTAGGCAAGTGCGCCGGTGTCTTCTCCTCCTTTTCACCTGGATGCGGGCTGCGCGCCCCATCCAGGTGACATCGTGTATTTGCGGCGACCCGACCCGGCCTAACCTGGGCGGACGCCAAACTAAGATGGTTGGAAAGAAACACTATGACAGAAGCAGTGAATCGTCCCCAGAGGACGGCTACTTCGGCCCCAGCGCGGGTTGCGATCTCCAAAGCTGCCCGTCGGCGTTATCTGCTCTTCATCGTGCTCGTAGCGCCGGCGTTTTTGTTGCGGCTCCTCACAGCAGCCTACCCCATCCTGCAAACCATCTACCTGGGCTTCACCAATCTCTCCGTCCTCAAAGGGACCAATGCGTTTGTTGGCCTGGACAACTACCGGGCCATGGGCAATAACATTGGGGTGCAGGGTGCAACCGCGTTCACGATTGTTTTCATCCTCGCCACTACCCTTCTGGATTTGGTCATTGGCATGATGATCGCTCTGCTGCTCAACGCCACCTTCCGTGGCCTGGGTTTTGCGCGCACGATCAATCTGATCCCGTGGGCCATTCCTACGATTGTGGCCGGCTACGCCTTTCGCTGGCTGCTGGATGACCAGTTTGGCCTTCTGCCTGTCTGGACGACGCAACTCACCGGGCTGCACCCGGTCATCTTCATCAATCCCTTATCCTCACAGATCGCTGTGATCCTGGTGCATGCCTGGAAGGATGCACCCTTCATGGCCATTATCCTGTTAGCCGGTATGCAAGGCATTCCCGAAGACCTTTACGATGCCGCCAGGGTGGACGGGGCGAGCGCCTGGCAACGTTTTCGTCGTCTGACGCTGCCATTAATCATGCCACTGACCATCACCATGGGCTTGTTCAGATTGGTATGGTCGCTGGGAAGTTTCGACCTGGTATACGGTCTCACCTTTGGCGGGCCGGGTGTCTCCACCTCTGTGTTGGCTCTCCAGGTCTTCCGCGAAGGCATCCTCTTTTTCAAGTTCGGTTTTGCCTCGGCGATCAGCGTCATCCTCTTGCTTCTGGTGGCCATCATCGGCGTCATCGGCCTGTGGCTGTTCCGCAAGGCTGAAGTTACCTTTTGAGACTGGAGCTTGCGCATGACGACAAATAGGCTGCTTGCAAACATCCATTGGCGTCAAAAACTGAGGTCTGGCCCTGTCTACCTGGCGTTCATCGTGTTCACGATCGTGGTTTTGCTGCCGATCTACTGGATGACACGATCGGCTTTTTCCACTTCTACGGACTTGTACAAAGTTCCACTGGTCTATTTCCCCCACCTGACAGTCAAGAACTTCGCCACCCTGCTAGAACAGGTGCCGTTCGCCCTTTATCTCCGCAACTCACTCTTGTTTGCGCTCTCGACCACACTCTTGACGTTGCTGGTCAGCTATCTGGCGGCGTATGCCTTTGCCCGCATTCGCTTTCCGGGCAGCGGCCTGCTGATGTGGATTCTAGTGCTCTCGATGGCTTTGCCTGATATTGGCACCATCGTTCCACTCTACCGGATTTTGAAGACGCTGCACCTATCGGATAGCATCGCCGGCATCACCCTGGTGCTAACCAGCGCCCTGACACCCTTCACGGTTTGGGTGTTGGTTTCCTTCATCCGGCAAGTGCCCTATGAGATCGAAGAAGCCGCCACCCTCGATGGCGCTTCGCTTCCGCAGGTTCTCTGGCGCATCCTCCTCCCGGTCACCGTGCCGGGTTTGGTCACCATGGGGCTGATCAACTTTGTGAATGCCTGGAATAATCTTTTGTATCCGCTTTCCTTCACAACCTCTCCCGCCGCCAAGACCCTGAGCGTCGCCATCACCGAAATCTACGCCGGCTATTCGCCTTGGGGCAAACCCTGGGAATTGATCATGGCCGTGGGCGTGACCATGACCATCCCTATCGTCATCCTAGTTCTGTTCACACAGCGCTCGATTGTTCGCGGTCTGACGGGCGGAGCGGTCAAGTAGTTTCATGGTTGGCTGCAAGTATTCCACAGCCGTCATCACAGAGGAGACCCATCATGGCAGATGCAACCAACAAGGCAACTGGTCCTGTCGATAATTCGCACAGCGCCAACAGCGCCTACAGAGTATTGGCGAGCGGAGCGATCCGTTTCACGGACGGCTTTTGGGCCGAGCGCCAGGCCATCAACCATCGCGTCAGCCTCAAGCACGGTTATGCCATGCTGAACAAGGCTGGAAATCTCCACAACCTCAGAATGGCCGCCGGCCTGGAGTCCGGCAGCTATCACGGCATGGTGTTTGCGGATGAGACCGTTTACAAATGGCTCGAGGCCCTGGCCTGGGAACTTGGCCGGGAGCCTGACGCCGACCTGCAATCCCTGGCGGACGAGGTGATTGCCCTTGTGGAGGCGGCGCAGCAACCCGATGGTTACCTGGATAGCTACTATCAGGTAGTAGAGCCAGAGGGAAAGTGGTCCGATCTCGATTTTGGCCACGAATTATATTGCGCCGGCCATCTGCTTCAGGCGGCCGTCGCCTTCGCCCGCGCGGTGGGCGACGAACGTTTGCTGAAGGTCGCGCTTCGCCTCGTCGATCATATCGAGACCGTCTTTGGCCCCCACAAGCGCGAAGAGGCGTGCGGGCATCCCGAGATCGAAATGGCGCTGGTGGAATTGTCTCGCCTGACCGGCCAAGATCGCTACCGGCGTTTGGCGCAGTTCTTCGTCGATCAGCGCGGCAAGCGGAAAATGCGAGGCTTGGGCGCCAGCGGGCCGGAGTATCACCAGGATCACGTGGCTGTGCGCGCCGCAGAAGGGATGGCCGGCCACGCCGTGCGCCAAACTTATCTGGCGACGGCAGTGGCGGACCTCTATATGGAAACCGGCGAGCAGGCTTTGCTGGAGACTTGCCACCGCCTGTGGGACGACATGATCGGGGGAAAGCTCTATATCACCGGGGGCGTCGGCTCGCGCTATGACGGCGAATCCTTCGGCGAGAGTTATGAACTGCCCTCCGACCAATGCTACTGCGAAACCTGCGCTGCCATCGGCAATTTCTTCTGGAATTGGCGTCTGCTGCTGATCAGCGGCGAAGGCCGTTACGCCGATCTGATGGAGCGCCTGCTGTATAACGGTATTCTCAGCAGCCCCAGCCTGGGTGGAGCCAACTTTTTCTATGTCAACCCCTTGCTGCTGCGCGATGGCCGTTATGTGCGACTCTCTGCTAATCAACCCGAAGGCTATGAGATCTCCGGCCGCCCAGCGTGGCACTCTGTGGCCTGCTGCCCACCCAACGTGATGCGGCTATTCGCATCCCTGTCCCATTACTTTGCCACCGGCGATGAGACCGGCATTCAAATCCATCATTACAGCCCGATGAGAATCTCCCACTCCCTGGGGGAAGGCGCTCCGCTTGCTCTGAAGGTGGCGACCGGCTACCCCTGGGATGGACGTATCGAGATTACGATTGTGCAGAGCAACGATCGGCCCTGGAAACTGTCGCTACGTCTGCCAGGCTGGCGCCAGAGTTTTTCTTTGCAGGTCAACGGCCAGGAGGGATATAACAGTGTGCAAAACGGCTATGCAACGATCGCGCGGGCCTGGAAGTCGGGTGATGTTGTGGAAATCGAGTTTGCCATGCCGCCTTTCCTGGTCGAAGCCGACCCCCGCATCGATAGCGTGCGCGGTTGCCTGGCCATTCAGCGCGGCCCGATCGTGTATTGTTTGGAAGAACACGATCAAGCGCCGGGCGCCAACCTGCTCGATATGGAAATCGATCCGGCCGGGGAGTTGGCGGCGCGTTGGCAGGGCGATCTGTTGGGCGGCGTGACCATTGTGGAGGGGACGGGCTATCAGATGGATCGAAGCGATTGGGCGCAGACTGAACTCTATCGCCCACTGGGCGCGCGAACCGGGCATCACCCCTCCGCGCGGGTGCTGAGATGGGAGGCCATTCCCTATTACGCCTGGGGCAATCGCGGCTTGAAGAGCATGCGCGTCTGGATTCCCGGCGCGCGGGGATGACGAAAGGCCGAGGGCCTGTGTTCGAGGAAGTGGCGTCCGCTCTCTCGACCGGACGCCACGAAAGTCAATTGCGCTGCCAGGGCAGGTGCAGGCGATAGCCGATGTAGAGGCGGATGCTGGCCTGACCTGTGGCCCCGGCGCTGTCCTGCGCTCGTAGGGTGATCGTGTGCCAGCCATCCGCCAGATCGTTGCGGGGGAGCGATGGCCCGCTGCCCAACTCGCCCTGGCGGTCGCTCGACCACAGCAGGGCGCCATCGGGCAGGCTGCCATCTTCCAGGTCGACGGCCAGGCCCTGCATCACCACCAGCCCGCCGGGGACGATGGCCTCGCCGTCGTTCGGGTTCGTGATCGTGAGCACGGGGATCTTGTTGGGGATGGTCACAGGAGCAGACTCAGCGAAGCCGGTGTTGATGCCGTCGGTGGCGACGACACGGAAGCGAGCCTCGGCGCTGCCGGCAAAGGCATCGACAGGCGCTTCGTAGAACTTCTCCGCCAGGCCGGTGGCTACCAGACTCCAACTCGTCCCGCCGTCGCGGCTGTAGAGCACCGAATAGTGGAGGGTGTCCTCGTCCTCATCCGCGCCTTCCCATTTCACCGTCTGCACGCTGCCGGCCGGCCAGACGGCAGGCGAAACGGGGTTGGTGATGACGACGGTCGGGTTGTGGGCGCTGACCGGGCGCTCATCCAGGACGCGGTCGCCCTGGAGCAGGACGACGCGGGTGGCGGTCTCGACCCAGGGGATGATCAACTGCACATCGGCCTGGGGGGTGTCATCGGGCGAGAAGGGCGGCGGGTCATAAGGCAGAAGCCCGAAGCGACTCCAACGCCAGGGCGCCGGCTGCGGCTGGTCGCTGCCATGCCCGCCGTGTCCATCGTACTCGCTCTCGAAGCTGACGCCGAAGGCCTCGCTGTACACCACCTGGTCGCCCGCCCACAATTGCACCGAATAGCCGTCTCCGGGCAGCAGATACTCCATGCCGCCGTCCACACGGTGCAGGTCGCCGAATTCGCCCAGACGAGGCGGGTCGTACGTGCGATTGTAGAGGGTGGCGTGGATTTCTAGCGATTGTTCGGCGCCGGTGCGCTGCAAGTTGGCTGCGCCCAGGCGGACGGCGTGACCGTCCTCGGCCGGGGTTTGCGCCGCGGTGAGGGCGTCGAGGGCGATGGACATGTAGTTCCAGGTGTAGGGCGAGATCCAGCCCTGTTTCGAGCCGCCGGAGGGGCAATAGCTCATGATGTCGTGCGTGCTGGCGGGGTCGTAGATCTTGCCCGTGAGCGGGTTGAAGCCGAATTCCTGGATGCTGGACGAGGCGTAGGGGAAGCCGGAACTGCTGTCGTTCGAGCCGCAGGCATCGGCGGTGTTGGTGTGCTTGACATCGTAATCGTGCGTCAATTCGTGAGCCAAGATCAGCGCGCCCGCACCGGGGTTGTCGGTGTTCGCACCGGGGGCGTCCGTGCCTATGCCCACCACCCCCAGGCCGCCGGCATGGGGATACACGGGCATGTCGGCATGGCCGCAGGGGTAGCCATCGTTCGGGACCCAGCCATAGACATGGTCGGCATTTGTGAACGTGCCTTCAAACCAGAAGCCAAAGGCATTGTCGAGTATCCAGGCAAGGTTCAGGGCCTGAATAAGGGCGTGCTGGTTGTTGCTGCCGGTGTTGCTGCTGCACGGGGTCAGGCTGCTGGTCCAGTCCATATAGCCACTGGCCACCGAGTAGGCGATGCCATTGTTGCGGATGGGCAGAAGCTGCTCGAAGAAGTCGGCCCCGCCGCCGTTCACCGCCCACCCGCCGGCGTACTGGTTGCCGCCGTAGCCACTGGGATGGTAGCGCAGCCGGCGCCCCACAATCTTGAGGGTGTCGCGTTTGCGGAAGGTCAGGTTGATCGTCCCTGCCGCCGGATAGCGGTTGTTGCCCTCGTTGGTTTCGCTGAAATTGCCGTTCGGATCGACCTGAGCGTAGAAACTGACGGTGACGTCGTTGTTGAAGTTGACGTTGAAGTAGATGTTGGCGCTGTCGGGCTGGCTCTGGTCCAGGGTCGTTCTGGCCCGGCCGCTGGCGTTGGCAATGTACTCCACCCCATTGGCGAAGATGTGCAGCCGCACCGGCACATTGCTCAGGCTGCCGCCCATCCCACTGCTGTACTTCAAGTAGATGCGGGCGGTGGCATCTTTCTTGTTCACCAGTGGCAACGAGTTGTCGGCGCAGCCGGCCAGCCCCTTGCTGGTATCGAAACACTGCACGCCCTGGGTGATCTCGATGCCGTGGATGGAGAGGTCGAACTGGGGCAGGGCGATGGGGACGACCAGTTGTGGAGGCAGGTAAGGGATGGCGACGATGGGGGGAAAGGCAGAGGTTGGTGTTGATGTCGGCGTGCGTGTGGGTGTTCTCGTTGGCGTGGCGATGAGGGTGGAAGTGGGCGTGAAAGTTGGCGTTGGTGTGGCAGTTGGCGGCTCGGTCGGGGTGGGTGTGGCGGTCAAGACGGGCGGGGCCGGGGCAAAGAAGAGATCGTCGATGGACTCGGAAAGCGAGGTCTCGAAATAGTCGAGGGTGATGCTGGCGATACGTCCCAGGGGGTCGTGCAGGCCGATGAACTGGGTGTGCGGTTCGGGGGCGCGGCGTTGGGTCTGGCAGATAAGCGCGCCCGCAGCATCGAAGGCGGCCAGCACGGCGATGATGTCCTGGCCCTCGCCGTTGCCCATGTAGAGACCCACGTGCGTCTTGGGGCTATCGAACCAGATGCGCATGGGGATGCCATTGCTGCTGGCCGGGAAGACGGCGTTGTTGATGGCCACGTTGGGCGGCGAATGGGCTTCGGCCGGCTCGTTCCCGTAGATGATGGCGCGGGTGTTGGCGGCGTCTTCGAAGCGGACGCCATGCGATGGTTGGTAGGCGTCGCCGATGACGGCAGCGTTGGCAAGGTCATCGAAGTTGATCAAACCGGGGGCGGGAATCTGCGTGGGGCTTTGCAGATCTTCACAAGCCGCAGGCTGCTGCGGGGCGCGGGCTTTGGGGGTGACGTTCAACCCTAGCGTGCCGCTCACCCTGGCTGTGATGTCGCGCGGCGGCTGTTCGGAGACCAGACCGAAGTAGAAGCTATCGTCGTTGGCGCCGGCGCGGCTGGGGCAGAGCAGCGGGTTGTCGAAATGGAAGATGACCAGGTCGCCGTTCTCCTCGGCGCTGGTGGGCCGCACTTCGCCGATGCCGCCCTGGGTGATGACGAAGACATCGTCCGGCTTCGCGTCGCCGTTGTAGTCGAGCTGGCGGATGGGGCCGAATTCGATCTCCACCTGCTGGACGCAGGAGATGGCGGTGATGGGGGTGGCCTCGCCCAGATCGAGGCGGTAGAGGTAGGGGTACAGCCCGGCGCCGGCAGTGCCTGGCTCGCCCGCTGGCAATAGCCGCGTGATCAGGCGCCCGCTTCCGCTGGCGCCAGGCAAGGTGAAGGTGTCGTTCGAGTCGTTGGGCGTGATCGTGCAGTCGCCGTCGAAGATGCAATTGAGATCGGGCAACTTGGCTTCGACGAGGCTGAGGGCGACGGCAGGGACGGTTTGCGGTCGCGCTTCGCCAGTAGGAATGGGCCGAGCCAGGGCCGTCCAGGCGAAGACGCCGGCCACAACGAGCAGGGCGAATGCTGCCGCTGCCTGCAACCGAAATCGTTGGCTTGTGGACATGGGAATCCTCCTTTGGATGGTGAGTGAGACTCGAAAATCAACGCTTTGGGGGAGGATTGCGGCAGCCCGGCGTCCGGCGGCATCACCCCGATGCCATACCGATGCCGCACACCGGCTCCGAGGGGATAGCGCAATCAAAACACAAGCAGGGAACGATGTCAAGGGGGGGATGGGGGAGACGGGGAGACGCAGGGACGCAGGGAGGGGGAGATTGGGAGACGCAGGGAGGGGGAGATTGGAGATTGGGGGATTGGCGCGTTGCGGGGGGCAGGCCCGCAGGGCCTTCCATCCGATAGCCGGGGCCGTTCCACGGCCCGGCGGCCCCACGGCCCGGCGACCCCACGGCCCGGCGCTCCCCCCACCGAAAAAACGCAGCCCCGGTCTTTGCACCGGGGCTGCATTCGCTTTCTGAAGCAACAAGCGATGTCAGGCGGGGGTCGCGTCTTCGCTGACTTCGATCGAGTGCGTGATCGGCGCCCGCAGCGAGGCCGAGACGGTGCAATAGCGGGTTTCGGCCAGCTCGACCGCTCGCTCGACCGCAGCCGGGTCGATGTTCACGCCCTTGACGCGATAGGTGATGTGGATTTGGGTGTAGGCTTTCGGCCAGTCAGGCATCTGCTCGCCTGTGATTTCGACCGTATAGCCGGTTACCGATTGTCGTTTCTTTTCCAGCACACCGATCACGGTGGTGGAGACGCAGCCGCCCAGGGCGGCCAGCAGCAATTCGCTCGGCCCCATGCCCCGCCCGATGTGATCGCCATCGATGGCGACATCGCCGCCGTGGGGGCTGTTGCCGACAAAGAATCGTTGTTGTTGCCAATCGACAAAGACCTGTTTGGTCATAGTTAGGAGACTCCTGGAATGAGAGGGAACGATTTGTGAAGCGATGTACTACATCTTGCCACGCAATGATACTCGGTCGTGAACCGTGAAGCGTGAAGCGTGAAGATCGTCGCTGTCTTCTCACGTTTCACGCCTCACGTTTCACGTTTCACGATCCTTTCAAGCTGAGGCTCATTTCGTGCTGGCGCAGGCTGACGCGGTAGCCCAGGGCAAAGAACAGGTGGTTGAGATGGGAATCAACCGGCTCGTTGCCCAGTTGGGGCGCGGCCTGGCGGAAGCTGTGGTAGAGCGCCTGCAAGAGCGGGCGGCCGGCGCTGCGGATGCCGACAGCCGGATCGACCGCCACATCGGCCAGCCGCAGCTTGCCCTCGAGCGGTGGGAAGCCGAGGGCGTAGGCTACAGGCCCGGCCACAGGCCCAGCCTCGCGCACCAATGCCCACCCGCGCAGCCCGACCCGGGGGAAGTGGCGGAGGGTGGCGCGCTGGCGCTGCCAGCAGGGCGGCTGGTCGTGCCAGCCAAAGCAGGTTTCCAGCAGGCGGGCGGGGTCGAACTCGGTGATGAATTCGTCGGGAACGGGCAGCAGTTCCTGGTCGGCGGCTCGGCTCCAGGTCAGCAACTCGCGTTCCACCTTCCAGCCCAACTCTTCGTACAGCTGGCGGGCGGCGTCGTTCTGGTAGAGGACTTCGAGCCGCAACTGATGCAGCCCGGCTTCCTGGGCGTGCTGCGCCAGTGCTTGCATCAGGGCGCGGGCCACGCCGTGCCGGCGATGGTCGGGCCGCACGCTCACCCCCGCCACCCAACCGCAATCGCCCCGCCGTCCCAACTGGGCAATGCCGATCAGGTCGCCGCCGACATGAGCCGCCAGCGAAAGGTCGAGATCGATGTCGTGCGAGCGGACGAAGAACTCGTATTGGTCGGGGTCGAAGTGCAGCGCCACGGCATAGTCCTGGAAGCCGGCGTTGAGGACGTCGACCAGGGCGGCAGTGGAACAGGCCGAGGCCGGGATGAGGGAGGGCATACGGCGGAAATCAGAGGGCGGAGAACGAAACACACACCACGGAACCCGGAACCCGGAACCCTCCTCACCCCCACCCCTTGCGAAGCCGGGCGAACTCGCGGCGGAATTCGGCGGCCAGGGTAGATTTGCGGTCGGGGGGCAGGAAGCTGGCCGCGAGGGCGTTGAGGGCGATGCGTTCGAGATCGTCGGCCGTGAAGCCGAAATGGTCGATAAGGGCGTGATATTCTTGCGTGAGGGTGGTGCCGAACAGCGGCGGGTCGTCGGAATTGACGGTGACGAAGACGCCGGCATCCCACAGCCGGCGCAGGGGATGGGCGGCAAAGCTGGAGTAGATGCCGAGGGCCAGGTTGGAGGTGGGATTGATCTCCAGCGGGATCTGGCGCTCGACCAGGAAAGCGACCAGGGAGGGGTCTTCGCTGGCCCGCACGCCGTGACCGATGCGGTCGGCGCCCAGGTCGCGGAGGGCGGCCCACACGCTATCGGGGCCTTGCGTCTCGCCGGCATGGGGGACGCTGGCCAGGCCGCCGGCGCGGGCATGGGCGAAGGCGGCGGCGAAGGCGGCGGCCGGCGCGCCGACCTCGTTGCCGCCCAGTCCCAGGGCCACGACGCCCCGGCCTTGCCAGGCCAGGGCCATCGCCACCGTAGGATCGCTGGCTGCACCCGTATAGACGCCGTTGCTGAAGCTGAGATTACGTGGGATATCGAGCACCCAGGCCATTTCGACGCCGAAATCCCGTCGCGCCGCCTGTCGCCCGGCCTCCAGCCCGGCGATGAGGTCGTCGGCGACCAGCCCCTTCTCTTGCCAGAGATGGGTGTAGGGTGTGAAGGTGATTTCGGCGTAGCGCGTGTTCTGGCGCTGCATCTCACGCCCGAAGTCGTAGGCGATCAGCTCGAAATCGGCCGGTGTGCGCAAGAGGTTGGAGATGTCAATGTAGACCTGGATGAAGTGACGGAAGTCGGTGAAGCGAAACCACCGGCGCAACCCTTCTTCATCCGCGGCGGGCAGGGGCAACCCGTGGCGCCGGGCCAGGGCCAGGACGGTGGCAGGTTGGATGGCGCCTTCCAGGTGGACGTGAAGCTCCACCTTGGGCATGGCGGCGGCGAAGGCGTGAAGCGGGGTGGTGTTGGGCATGTGGGCAAGGTACCACAATCGGGCAGGTTGATCAAAGCCGGTTTGCCGCCCGTGCGGTATAATGCCTGCCTCATCCCTCGTGAACACCGCCCACGCGTCCAAGCATTTTGCCTATGTCCATCCATGATCTTCGCTCCTATCTCGCCGTCCTCGAGTCCCACGGCCAGTTGGCTCGGATCGACCGGCCGCTCGATCTGGTGCACGAACTGGCCGATGTCGCCGCCACTCTCGCCCGCACCGGCGGCCCCGCCCCGCTGTTCACCCAGGTGCAGGGTTCGCCCTGGCCGATCTTCACCAATGCCGTCACCAACCAGAAGACGGCTGCCCTGGCCCTGGGATGCACGGAGGACAGGGTGATCGAAGTCATGGAGCACGCCCTCGACCCGGCTCACGGCCTCGCGCCCGTGCGTGTGGCTGCCGCCGCCTGGCAGGAGAACGTGCTCAGGGGGGAGGAGGTCGATGTCGGGCGCTTGCCCCTGCCCACCCACTCGCGCGGCGATGGCGGCGCCTTCATCACCGGCGGTGTGACCATCACCAAAGACCCGGTCTCGGGGCGGGGCAATCTCTCCTACAACCGCATGTTGCGGCTTGGCCCGCGCACCTTCGGCTTCAATCTCAACGAGTGGCGGCATGCGGGCATGTTCATGAAGAGCCGGCCCGACCCGCTCGCCCCCTTCCCGGCGGCGATTGCCATCGGCCTCGACCCGGCCATCACCATCGCCGCCGGGGTGCGCACCGAGGCCGACGAACTGACCCTTGCCGGGGCCATCCGCGGCGAGGGG
Organism: Caldilineales bacterium; assembly: GCA_019695115.1. GTDB lineage: Bacteria > Chloroflexota > Anaerolineae > J102 > J102 > SSF26. The sequence continues at coordinate 27,490 of JAIBAP010000017.1, forward strand.
GTGAGGGTGGCGCGCGGGGTCACAGTTGATGTGGACATCCCTGCCGAAGCCGAAATCGTGGTCGAGGGCCTGATCCGGCCGGCCGAACGCCAGCCCGAAGGCCCCCTGGCCGAATTTCATGGCTATCACGGCGAGTTGTGGAACAGCCCCACCTTCGAGGTCACGGCCATCGGCTGGCGGGATGACCCCATCTTCCAAACCATCATCCCCGGCTGGTACGAGCACATCTATATCGGCAATGTCTTGCCGCGTGAGCCGCTGCTACGGCGCTTCGTCCGCCACATCGAAAAGACGGCCAACGTTCACATCCCGCCCTACGGCAATGGCTTCCTGGCGGTGGTGCAGATCAAGCGCGACAACCCCGGCCAGCCCAAGAACCTGGCCATGGCCGCCATGGCCGCGCACATCAATATCCGCAACGTCATCGTCGTCGATGATGACGTGGACATCTATGACCCGGCCGATGTGCTGTGGGCCTTGACCAATCGTGTGGATTGGACGCGCGACATCTTCATCGCCCCCGAAGCGCAGGGCCACGAGATGGACCCGGTGGCCAACCAACGCGGCGTCGGCCCCAAGCTGGGCATCGACGCCACCTACAAGCGCGAGCGCCGCGAATACGGCCAACGCGTCCGCTATGCGGTCGTCGATTTGAACCAATACCTGTAGTTTTGTTGCGTGTTCCGTGTTGCGTGTTGCGTAGAAACGTCCGCACGGAACACGCCCCACGAAACACGGAACACGCAACACGCAACACGCAACACGCCAAACCCCTATGGAAATCGTCATGCCCCGATTGGGCCTCACCATGACCGAAGGCACGCTGACCGAGTGGCTGAAGCGGCCGGGCGACCCCGTGACCACGGGCGAGGTGCTTTTTCTGTTCGAGAGCGAGAAGGCGACGATGGAGTACGAGGCGCCGGCGGATGGCGTCATGGGCGAGCTCCTGGTGGTGGCGGGCGCGACCGTGCCTTGCGGGGTGGCGGTGGCGACCCTGCATGATCGGGCGGGGGCTGTCGCCAGCATCGCTGCGATGGCGACCGCTCCATCCCTCCCGGCCCCCCCGCCCCACCCCCTCTCCCCGCCGGCGTCGTCGGTTCTGGCCACCCCTGCGGCCAAACGCCGGGCGCGCGAGCTGGGCGTGGACCTGGCAAGCCTGTCGGGGCGGGGGCCGAACGGCCGCGTGCAGGCGGCGGATGTGGAAGCGGCGACAGGTCAAACCCTAAAGGTCTTGGAGACCTTGAGGGTTTTGGAACGCGAGGTCACACCCATCGCCCGCAAGCTGGCCGCCGATCTGGGCCTCGATCTCGACCGGGTGCAGGGCAGCGGGCCGGAGGGGCGCATCGACCGGGCGGACGTGCTGGCAACGGCGCGGCGGATGCTGGCCGCGGGAACGCCCGCCGCCCTCACCCCCAGGCCGCCCGCCGCCCCCGCCCGCCCGACCTATGCCAGCCGCACCCCCCTGGCCGGCGTGCGCGCGGTCATCGCCCGCCGCATGAGCGAGAGCGCCTTCACCGCCCCCCATGTCACCCTCTTCTGCGAGACCGACGCCACGGCCCTGGTGGCAGCCCGGCAGCAGCTCAACGAGGAACTGGCCGGCGCCGCCAAGATCTCATACAACGCCTTCCTGGTGGCGCTGGTCGCCAGGGCGCTGCGCCAGCATCCGGGCCTGAACGCCTGCCTGGTCGAGGATGAAATCCGGGTCTACCAGGCGGTGAACATCGCCCTGGCGGTGGACACAAGCCGCGGCCTGCTGGCCCCCGTCATCCGTGACGCCGACCGGCTGGATCTGCTCGCCATCCAGCAGGCGGGGGACGAGTTGATCGCGCGGGCGCTGGCGGGCAAGAGTCTGCCTGACGATTTCAGCGGCGGCGGCTTCACCATCACCAATCTCGGCGCCTTCGATATCGACGGCTTCACGCCGATCATCAACCAGCCGCAGGCCGCCATCCTGGGCGTGGGGCGGATCGCCTCGCGCCCGGTGGATGTGGGCGGGGCGGTGGGGCTGCGCCAGATGATGACGCTCAGCCTCAGCTTCGACCACCGTCTCGTCGATGGCGGCCCGGCGGCGCGCTTCTTGCAGCGGGTGAAGCAGTTGATCGAGCGGCCGGTTGTTTTGACGATGGCAACGACAGCACCGTGACTCTCCTCATCACCAACGGCTGCATCCTGACCATGAACCCGGCCGGCGACAGACACTGGCCGGGCTGGCTGCTCGTGGTTGGCGATCGCATCGCCGCTCTGGGCGCAGGAGAACCGTCGGCCGAGATGCAGGCGCAGGCCGGGCGACTGATCGACGCCTCGCACATGGCCGTGGTGCCGGGGCTGGTGAATGCCCACACCCACCTGGAGCAGACCTTCATGCGCGGGCTGGGCGATGATAAGCCGTTGTTGCAGTGGCTGAAACAGGTGATGTGGCCCTTGCAGGCGGCGATGACGCCCGACGATATGCGCCTGGCCGGCCTGCTGGGGTTGGTGGAGAATGTGCGCTGCGGCGCCACCTCGGTCAACCAGCATCACAAGCTGCCAGGGCCGGAATTTGCCGACGCCGCTCTCGACGCCGCCAAGACGGTGGGTCTGCGCTTCCAACTGGCGCGGGGGTGGGTGGATGCCGGCGGCGGGGCCGAGCGCCGGGATGACATCCTGGCCGAGATGGAGCGTTTGCACGGGCGCTGGCAGGGCGCCGGTGATGGCCGCATCACCATCAGCAACGGCCCCATGGCCCCCTGGCGCTGTTCGGACGAGACCATGCGACAGACGGTGGCTCAGGCCCGCGGCTGGGGCGCGGCCACGCACATCCATGTCGCCGAAACCCGGGATGAGATCGATCTCATGGTCGAGCGCACTGGCAGGCGGCACCTCGAATGGCTGGATTCGCTGGGTGCGCTGGGGCCAGACATCCAACTCGTACACTGCGTCCATGTCAGCCCGGCCGAGATCGACCTGATAGCTGACAGTGGCTCGGTCGTCGTCCACTGCCCCACCAGCAATATGTATCTGGCCTCGGGCATTGCACCGATCCCGGCGATGGTGCGGCGGGGCATCGCCGTGGCCCTCGGCACGGATGGTTCGGCCTCGCACAACTCGCAAGACCTGTTGGAGACGATGAAGACGGCCATCCTCCTGGCCAAGACCGGCAGCGCCGACCCCACCGCCCTCTCCACCCCTGACATCCTGCACATGGCTACAACCGCCGGGGCGCGGATCATGGGGTGCGGGGAGTGCGTCCTTCACTCCGTTCAGGATCTGGCCGGGCCTCGCCATGACATGGGACAGCTGGCGCCCGGCGGCAAGGCCGACCTCACCCTCGTCAACCTCAACCGGCCGCACATCCAGCCCGTACACCGGCCCGAAAGCGCCCTCGTCTACAACTGCAACGGCCCCGATGTCCACACCGTCATCGTCGATGGCCGCATCCTCCTCGACGCCGGCCAGATGACCATGCTGGACGAAGCCTCGCTGCTGGAAGAATGCCGCCGCGCCGCCCGTCATCTACTGCATCGCGCCGGAATTTAGTGATTGGAGATTAGAGATTGGAGATTGGCGCCAATCTCCAATCTCTAATCTCCAATCTCCAATCTCCACCCCCACCCTATGAACCTCACCAACCGCGTCACCCTCATCACCGGCGCCGCCCAGCGGGTAGGCCGGGTGATCGCCCTCACCCTGGCCGGGCGCGGCGCCCACATCGCCTTCACCTATCTCGATGACTCCGAGCCGTGGCGCCAGACCCTGGCCGAGATCGAGGCCGCGGGCGTGGGCGCTATGGCCCTGCCGCTGAACGTTTTGCACCCGGAGCAGCCCCAGGCGGTGGTGGATGAGGTGGTCGCCCACTTTGGCCGCCTGGATGTGCTGGTCAACAACGCCTCGGTCTGGCTCACGGCCCCGTTTAGCTCCATCAGCTATCAAGCCTGGCGCACGGCCATCGATGTGAACCTGACCGGGCCATTTTTGTGCAGCCAGGCTGCGGCCCGCCCCATGCAGGCCCAGGGCGAAGGCGTCATCCTCAACCTCACCGACCTCTCCGCCTTCCAGACCTGGCCGGGCTACGCCCATCATGCCGCCAGCAAAGCAGGATTGGTCGCGCTGACGCGAGTAATGGCCGCAGAACTGGCCCCGACCATCCGCGTCAACGCCATCGCCCCCGGCACCGTCCTGCTCCCGCCCAATGCCTCGGACGAGAAGCGGCGCTGGGCCGAGCAGAACTCGCTGCTCAAGCGCGTCGGTTCGCCCGAGGATGTGGCCCGGACGGTGGTCTTTTTGATCGAGATGGACTTTGCCACCGGGGCCGTCTATTTCATGGACGGCGGGCGGGCGCTGGTTTGAAGGAGCGAACGCCTATGCACATCATCGAACTCCTGCGCATTCGCTGCCACCCCGGCCGCCGCGCTGACTTCCTGGACAGGGATGCGGCGGTGTGGACGCCCGCCCTGGCCCGACATCGCGGCTTTCTGGGCAAAGAGGTCTGGCCCAGCCGCGAAGACCCCGATCAAGTCCTTCTGGTGGTGCGATGGGCGTCGATGGAGAGCTTTCAATCCTTCCCGATGGATCGCTGCGCCGAGTTGTCGGCGATGATGGACGACGTGCAGGCCGACATCAGGTGTGAAGTCTACGAAACGGCAGATTGACCAGCCGCGGGAAGCCTCTGCCCCCTGCACTTGCCGGTGCGGGCGCGGTAACCACGGTCTGGCGCTGGCGTCGCCGGATTGTCGTCGGCGCTCAGGGCAAAGCCGCCAGCGCCTGTTCCCAGTTGCGCTTCATCCCATCCTGCACCAACAACACCGCCGACTCGCGCGCCGCCCTTTCGCCACCATCCGTCACCTCCTCCCCTGCCACCACTGGCAACGTCCGATAGCCGGCCTTGTTCAGAAGCCCGGCCCGTCTTCTGGCCCGTTCGACATCATTGGCATCGATGACAGACGAAACCTCGACCGCCAGATACAGTTCCAGGGCTTCGTCGGCGCGACGAAGTTGCCCCCGCACCAGCAAATCCAGCGGCACGAGATACTGCATCTCCGCCTCGGTCAACCGCTGTTCCAGGTCAGCTTCCAGGTCCTGCAACGGCACCACGCGCGTCTTGCGCAAGAGTGAGCCAAAGTAGGCGAAGGCTTTGTCGCGGTACTCCATCTCCAGTAGTTTGCCCGTGTTCTTGCCGACCCGAATCACCAGCTTCTCGACCGTGGCTTCGGTGCGCTTCTGCGCCTCGGCCAACTCAAGCACCACCATTTCCAGACGGTCCAGGCGCTGCTCGGTGCGCTTCTGCGCCTCGGCCAATTCCTCCAGGCGTTGCTCAGTGCGCTTCTGCGCCTCGGCCAGTTCATGAACCACCATTTCCAGGCGGTCCAGGCGCTGCTCGCTGCGCTTCTGCGCCTCGGCCAGATCCCGTATGGCCTTCCACACGGCGTTGATATCTTCTCGTCTCACCGCCAACTCGGCGCGCATACTTTCCCGGATCGCTTCAGCGAACTCCAGCATAGGCATTTGCAGATCTTGGGGCAGCTTGCGAACGGCAGCGGCGTAACTCATATTCACTCCGTGACGACATCAGTATAGCCGAATCCATGCCCATTGCCAAGCCCCACCGTCCCCCCCATCCACCTCCCGGAACCCGGAACCCGCAACACGGAACCCGAAACCCCATGCCCCCCCACGACGCCATCATCGTCGGCTCCGGCCCCAACGGCCTGGCCGCGGCCATCGTCCTCGCCCAGGCCGGGCGCAAGGTGCTGGTGCTAGAGGCCGCCGACACGGTCGGCGGCGGCATGCGCTCGGCCGAGCTGACCCTGCCGGGCTTCACCCACGACATCTGCTCGGCCATCCATCCGCTGGGGATGGGGTCGCCCTTCCTCAAAACCTTGCCGCTGGCTGAATACGGCTTGCAGTGGATCCAGCCCGACCTGCCCCTGGCCCACCCGCTGGACGATGGTTCGGCTGTGGCCCTGGCGCAATCTCTGGACGAGACCGCCGCCTCTATCGGTCGCGATGGCCGGGCCTGGAAACGGCTGGTGGGGCCAGTGGCCGCCGATTGGGAGCGGCTGGCGCCCATCATCCTCGGCCCGCTGCCGGCCCCCGGCCACGCCCTCACCCTCACCTCCTTTGGCCTGCGCGCCCTCTGGCCGGCGCGCCGGCTGGCGCAAACCGTCTTCCGAGAGCCGCGGGCGCGCGCCCTCTTCGCCGGCCTATCCGCCCACGCCATGATCCCGCTCGACGACGTACTCACCGCCTCGTTTGGGATCGTGCTGGGCATACTGGCCCATGCCGTCGGCTGGCCCCTGCCGCGCGGCGGCGCCCAGGCCATCCCCAATGCCCTGGCCGCCCACCTGCGCCATCTCGGCGGCGAGATCGAAACCGGCTGCGAGGTCAAGGCGCTGGCCGAGCTGCCGCCCAGCCGGGCCATCCTGCTCGACATCGCCCCCAAAGCCTTCCTGCGGTTGGCTGGCGACCGGCTGCCGCCCGGCTACCGCCGCCAACTCGAAGGCTATCGCTACGGCCCCGGCGTGTTCAAGACCGACTATGCCCTGTCTGGGCCTGTCCCCTGGCGGGCGGAAGAAGCCCGGCGCGCGGGCACCGTCCATCTGGGCGGGACGCTGCCCGAAATCGTCGCCTCTGAGCGAGCTGTGGCCCGCGGCCAGCACCCCGATGCTCCCTACGTGCTCATCAGCCAACAAAGCCTGTTCGATCCGAGCCGCGCCCCGGCCGGCTGCCACACCCTGTGGGCCTATTGCCATGTGCCCAATGGCTCGACCATCGACCGAACCACCGCCATCGAAACCCAGATCGAACGCTTCGCCCCCGGCTTTCGCGACCTCATCCTGGCCCGGCACACGCACAACACCGCCGAAATGGAAGCCTACAACCCCAACTATGTCGGCGGCGACATCAACAACGGCGTCCAGGACTTGCGGCAGCTGTGGACGCGTCCCACCCTGCAGCGCAACCCCTACACCACGCCGCTGCCGGGCGTCTTTCTCTGTTCATCAGCTACGCCGCCGGGGGGCGGGGTGCACGGGATGTGCGGCTATCATGCGGCGCAGGCGGCATTGCGCTGGCTGAAGGGATGAAGAGGCCCATCTCTGCCCCGCGCCCGGCCCGAAAAAATACCCACGGCAGGATTTGAACCTGCGACTTCTTGCTCCGGAGGCAAGCGCTCTATCCGCTGAGCTACGTGGGCTGGCTGATCGGACGGGGTTCCACGGGCGGTCCCCGATAGCGCCGACTGTAGCACAGCCGCGGTGGGGTGTCAAGGAAGGCCGGGCCTGTGCTATCATTGCCGCCATGAGCGACACCCCCGGCAGCGACAAAGTCATCCACTCCTTCGCCGACCGCCTGGCCCTGGATCAGGCCGTGCGGGCGCTGGCCGACGCCCCCAACAACTACGAACTGGAGCGTCGGGCGCAGGAGCTGGCCGCGAAGGGCGAAGCCGTCCTCAACTCCCTCGTCCGCTACCTCGACACCGCCGACCCCACCCTGCGCGGCGGCCTGGGCCTGCTGGCCAAACACCTCGGCCCCGACCACGCCATCCCCGCCCTGGTGCGCGCCGCCGCCGACCCCCGTCGCCCGCCCGAAGCCCGCTACACCGCCGTCATGATCCTGGAACGCTACCTGGATCATACCATCGACCACAACCGCCTGCCCCCCCTGCCTCACCCCGACCAGGTGGCCCGCCGCAGCGCCGAACAGGCCCTGGCCCTGGCCGAAGACTCGCCCCTGGTGCTGGTCGAATATGCCACCCAACTCCTCGACGAGCCGCCGGAAGTCATCGAAGCCGTCATCGCCGTGCTCGGCAGCCTGGAAAGCCCCCAACGCGCCCGCCTGCTGATGACCGTCGCCTGCTACGCCCCCGCCGCCATCGCCGAGCAGACCCTCCCCCACCTCAACGCCATCCGCCACCCCGCCGCCCTGACCGCCTGCCGCACCCTCCGTCGCCTGGCCGCGCCCCCCCTCCGTCCTGCCTTCGACCGCCTGGCGCAGAAACTCCAGCTGGCGGGCGTCCGCACCGAGCCGCTCGGCCCCCTGCGCGCCCTCTGGTCGCCCATCAGCGCCCAGGGCCAGAGCATCCTCTGGCTGATGCGCAGCCATAGCGCCGCCGCCACCGGCAGCCTGCTGGCCCTGGGCCTGCACGATTCGCTCGGCATCACCCAACACCAGGCTGTGGCCGATGTCCCCCTCAGCGGCATGCCCATGCCCGCCCCCGTCGGCTTGGTCCACCGCCTGCGCATCCCCAACAGCCACCAGATCGTCCGCCTGGCCGAGATCGACCCCGCCCTGGGCCTCGCCCTCGCCAACCAGGCGGTTGACGCCCACGCCCAGGCCACCCTGCCCTGGCCGCCCGAGATCGTCGTCTACGGCGAATGGCTGTGGAACGAGGACATCCGCCGCAACCCCGACTGGCCCCCCCTGCCCCCGCCCGCCGCCTCCGGCGATTTCGAGGCCCTGCTCAAGCATGTGGCCTTCGCCTCCTGGGCCTGGGACATCCCCGACCTGCCCTTCTTGCTGGCCGGCCAGCGCCAGGGGCCGGAAATCCGGCAGGGCGGCCCGGCCCACCGCGAGGTTGCCCGCCGCCTGGTGACGGGCGACGCCGCCCGTCTGCTGGCGCTGCGGCTGGAAACGCAGACCCGCTGGCTCGTCCTCAGCCATGACCTCGCCGCCGGACTGGCCGTGGCCGCTCGCCAGGCCATCATCGACGGCGACGCCGACCACCCCTTCGTCCTGGCCCTGGCCCTGCGCAGCCTGCTCACGGCTGCTGCCGACCGCGCCGCCCGGCAAGCGCTGCGCCTGGCGCCACCCGATCATCAGCCATGAACCCATCCCACCTCTACCCCGTCATCCTGGCCGGCGGTGTGGGCAGCCGTCTGTGGCCCCGCAGCCGCCGCCGCACCCCCAAGCAATTCCTCGATCTGGCCGGGACCGGCCGCACCCTCTTGCAGGCCGCCTTCGACCGTATGGCGCCGCTCGTCCCTGCCGGGCAGGTCTACGTCGTCACCAACGCCGAATACGCGGGGACGGTGGCCGCGCAATTGCCCGACCTGCCCGCGGCCAACATCCTGCGCGAGCCGGCCGCCCGCGGCTCCGCCGCCGCCATCGGCCTGGCCGCCATCCACCTCCAGGCCCGCGACCCCCAGGCAGTCATGGCCGTGCTCACGGCCGACCATCTCATCGCCGAGGACGAAACCCTACGCCAGATCCTGGTCGGGGCCGCCGAGCTTGCCCAGGAGGGCGTCCTCATCACCCTGGGCATCCGGCCCACCTATGCCGAGACCGGCTACGGCTACATCGAGATGGGCGAGGGGCTGGGCGCCTTTGGCGGCCACCCCGCCCACCGGGTGATCAGCTTCCGCGAGAAGCCCGACCAGGCCACGGCGGCCGCGTTTCTGGCTGCGGGCAACTATGCCTGGAACAGCGGCATGTTCGTCTGGCGCGTCGATGCCATCCTCTCCGAGTTCGAGCGCCAGCTCCCGCAACACCACCTGGCCCTCATCGGCCTGGCCGCCGCCCTGGGCGGAGAGGACGAGCCTGCCGCCTTCGACCGCTTCTGGCTGCCGCTTCCCGGCAACATCAGCATCGACTACGGCATCATGGAAGGCGCTCGCGGCGTCGCCGTCTTCCCGGCCGACCTGGGCTGGAACGACATCGGTTCGTGGGCGGCCCTGCTGGAAGTCCTGCCCAAAGACGAGGCCGGCAATGTGACGCATGGCCGTCACCTCGGCGTCGACAGTCGCAACGTCCTCGTCTACTCGCCCGACCGTCTGGTGGCCACCATCGGTCTGCAAGACATGGTCATCGTCGACGCCGGCGACGTCCTCCTCGTCATGCCCGCGGCCCGCGCCCAGGATGTGAAAGCCCTCCTCTCAGCCCTACGCGCCCGCGGATGGGATGAGGTGATGGAGTAGCAGGTGGCAAGTGGCAGGTGGCAGGTGGCAGGTGGCAAGTGGCAGGTGGCAAGTGGCAGGTGGCAAGTGGCAGGTGGCAAGTGGCAGGTCGCAGGTGGCAGGTGGCAGGTGGCAGGTCGCAGGTGGACGTTGACTGTTGATTGTTGATTGTTGACTGTTGATTGTTGCCCCCACTCCCTTCGGCAAACCCGCCAACCGCCCTTGTCTACTTGTCTACCTGTCTACCCCTTATCTCCACCGCGTGCCCGTAGGCATGGCGATAGGTCTCGAAGATGAGTTGGCAGAGCGAGCCACGGTCGGGCCAGGGAAACGCATCGGCATGGCGTAGGAGGTCGGGGTCGGCGCGGTCGATCAGCTGGGCGGTCTTGCGATAGATGGTGACGATGGCATCCGCCACTGCTACCATGTCGCGGCCGTCGTACACCTTGCCCACGTGCCGGTTGTGTTCGCCCACCACCGGCAGCAGCCGCAATGAGGGCGGGGCCTGGGTCTGGCCCCACTGCCGGGCGATGTCGAGCACCTGCTCGTTCACCGCCCACACATGCTCCAGCAGCTGATAGGTGTTCCACTCGCCGTGCCACGGCTCGCCCATGATCTCGGCCTCGGTCATCCCCGCCACACTGTCCATGACCTGATTGTAGACGAACAACAGCCAGCGCCTCAGCCCCTGCTTTCCCAGGCGCTCGCAACTGCCCAGGTAGGCATCCACCTCCCCCACCGCCGCGGCGTAGGCATCGTTCACCGCCCTCACCCACCCGGCCAGCGTCGCGCCGCCGTCTGCCTGGTCTGGGGATGGCGCCTTTGCCTGCCATTCGACATCGCTCAGGCGCTCCAACTGCGCCATCAGCCGCGGCGCCGTCGCCACCCCCTGCTCCATCAGCGCCTCGAAACTCAGTTCGGGGCTGATTGACGCCGGCGCCGCCGCTGACAGCGCCGCTGCCAGGGCCAGATCATCCGCCAGCCGGGCGGCCAGAACCTCCTGCGGGGAGACGCCGGCGAGGACGGGTGCAGTCCACTCTGCCGGCGAGAGGAGCGAGAGACTCTCCCACAAGGCCTGGCGGCAGGCCTGGAAGGTGGCGAGCGGGTGGGTGGAGGAGCTGGGGGAGGACATGGCTGTGCCTGCGAGAGGAGGGAAGGATAGGAGGGGCAGTATCCGGCGCGAGCGGCGCGGTGTCAAGTCCGGGGGCCTGAGTTTGTCCGCGTTAGCGAGAAATCCGGTAAGGATCGAGGCGCCGTGATCGTCTTACGGCAGGCACAGGCAATCATGCTATACTGGCCTTCTGCCCCTGGCGATGCCAATCGCCGACCTGTTTCGGAGCCGCCCCCCACCCCTCCCCAGTCTGACCGTTTTCCCGGAGTCTCGTATGTCTACCCAGCCCAATCGCCTGCCCTGGATCATCGGCGCCGTCCTTGCCGGCCTGTTTGTCTTCCTCTGCGCCCTGGTTGTCATCGTCGGCGCCGCCCTGGTTCCCTTCATGGCGCGCCGCGACAGCGCCCCCGAGACCGCGCGCGAGATGGTCATCCCGCAGCCGCAACGCCCGGCCGACGCCGCCACCCCTGCGCCCGCGCCCACCCTGCCGCCCATCGACCCCAGCACCGACCAGGAAACGGCGATCTACACCCGCATCTACGAGTTCGCCAATCCCAGCGTCGTGGCCGTGCGCACACTCGACGCCAACGCCGCGCAGCAAGCCCCCGACCTCGATCCGTTCTTCCTCGACACGGGCGAAGGTTCAGGCTTCGTCTACGATGCCAGCGGCCACATCATCACCAACCGCCATGTGATCGCCAACGCCGGCAAGGTGGTGGTCCAATTTGCCGACGGCGCCCAGGCCCCAGCCGAGATCGTCGGTTCGGACCGTGACAGTGATCTGGCCGTGCTCAAGATCGACCCGACCGGCTTCGACCTGAACCCCCTACCCATTGGTGACACCGATACGCTCAGAGTCGGCAGTCGCGTCATGGTCATCGGCAACCCCTTTGGCAATGCCAACACCCTCACCACCGGCATCATCTCGGCCCTGGGCCGACAGATCAGCCTGCCCGATTCGCAATTCACCCTGCCCGAAGTCATCCAGACCGACGCTGCCATCAACCCCGGCAACAGCGGCGGGCCGATGCTCAACGCCGACGGCGAAGTCATCGGCGTCGCCTTCATGATCCAGTCTCAATCTGGCTCCAGCGCCGGTATCGGCTTTGGCATCCCCGCCTACTTCGTCGAGCGCGTGGCCGACGCCATCATCGCCAACGGCGCCTATCAGCACCCCTGGTTAGGCGTGCGCGGCCAAAGTCTCTCGCCCTTCGCCAGCCGCGAACTGAATCTGCCGGTGGACCGGGGCGTGCTCGTGGTCGAGGCCATCGACAATGGCCCTGCCGCCAAGGCGGGGTTACGAGGCGGGGATAAGGAGGTGGAGGTCGAGGGCTTTGCCTTCACCATTGGCGGCGACATCATCACCGCCATCGACGGCCAGCCCGTGACCGTCTTCGACGACCTGCTAGCCTATCTCAGCCGCTACACCGAACCCGGCCAACAGGTGACGCTGACCATCGTGCGCGACCGTGAAACGATGGAGCTTACCGTCACCCTCGAAGCGCGGCCGACCAGCCTGGGAGAGTAGGCAAGGAAACAGGTAGACAAGTAGACAAGTAGACAAGTAGACAAGGCGTTGGCGGCGGATGGCGTTCCTTCGTTGATTGTTGATTGTTGACTGTTCTCACCGCCTCTCCAACTCGCCCCCACAGCTGGCCCGGTAATAGGCCGCTTCCTGCTCGAAGCCGGAGGCGGCCTTTTGTTTGGTTTCGTCACCGATGGCCGCGGCTTTGCCCAGCTGCTCGACCATGCCGGCCGTGCCCCAGTAGCGAGGGAGAACGAGGAGGGGGTCGCCCATCGCCCGTTCTTCCTTGCCCAGCGGGATCCAGTTATACATGCTCGGCCCACGGGCGAAGACGGTGAAGCCGAGCTTGTAGCCGGCCGCGCGCGCCACCTCCACCGTCTTCTTGGTGAAATTCCCGCCCGGCCACACGAAGACCACCGGCCGGTAGCCAACATGTTTTTCCAGGATGGGGATGGGGCCGAAGATCTCCTCGCGGATCTGCTCGATCGGTGTGCTGGGCAGCATGTAGAGATGCCGCAGCCCGTGTGCCTGTACATCCAGCCGGCCCGTGGCGTGCAACCGCTCCAGTCGCTCCCACAGCCCCGCCCGCCTGTCTGTATCGGCGATGATCCAGCCTAGCGTCACCGTCCAGTCGTATTGCTCCAGGATGGGCAGGAAATAGCCCTCGACCGTGCCCAAGCGCCGGTCGTCTACGATCAACAACAGCGATCGCTCGGGGATGCGGGCGTTTTCTTCCAGAAAGGCCGCCGCCTGCGCGGCCGTCACCGTCTGATAGCCCAGCCGCCTGGCCTCGGCCATCGTCTGGCGGAAATAGGCCGGCGATACGCCCTGCCGGCCGCCTGCGCCCACTCCCTCGCCCACGCGATGGTACATGATCGGCACAAGGATCGTGCCGGGAGGGCTGTTCTGTGGGTCCCAGCGCCGGCGCAAATAGTCGCAAACGTCATCTACATAGCTTTCGGGGCGGACGCCGCGCAGCAGATGTTTGGACGGGAACGGGATCGGCGGGGTGAGATCGCCCGCATTGGCTGGGGCGATGGTGGGGGTTGGCGAGGGGAGTGGCGTCGCTGCGGCGGCGCCAGGGGCCAAAGCGGCGCCACCAGACAGCACCGCCAGCAGACAGCCGATGGCAATGGTAGATGCAGACCGCAAGCGGTGCTTGAAGACAAGATACAAACTCATCCGTGTTGGTCTCCGTTCATTAGCGCACTTTGCCAGCCGGATCGTACAGCAGCAACCATCTAGCGATGGAACTGAGCCGCCGCCAGCGAAGCGAGCGGTGGGCTGGCCCGATGTGTCAGGCATTCGTGCTATCCAATGCCATTTTTATCGATGCTTCTGCCATTCGCAATGCCTTGAGCCTGTTTCGCTGCAACGTGTGTTGCGAGGTTCCCGGCGAGAACTTCGCCTGAGCTTTCTCGGTTCTGCCTATCATCGCCGCAAACGCACGCAAGGCCTTCTGAAAATCGTCTCGTGTGAAACTATCTGCACCGCCAGCCTCGTTGATCATGAGCGCAGAGGCAAGGTGCAACGCTTCGAGGTTGTCTTGCAGCATCATATGTTGCCACGTTCCCGGCGCCAGTTTTCGCTGTGCCTTTTCGGACTTGGTGATAAGTGAAGCGATCGGTCGCATCGCCTCCTGCAACTCGTCTGCTGTGTAGACCAAAGAATTCCTTCTCATCTCAGGCGCCGTTTCTGTGCTCATCGACGCCACAACGCTATGTAGCAGCCTGGCCTACCTGACGTCAATAAACAAAATCGCGCAGATTGTAGGGCACGCGCTGAGGCCCCCCCGACGCCGGGCCAGGGGGCGGCAGGGTGAGGGCGGCGCGGATGGCTCTCTCCTGCGCCTGGGCCAGGGCCGGGTCGGGCGCGTCCACGCCGTCGGCCGCGGCCAGGGCCAGATAGGGGGCATCCGGGTCGGGCTGGAAAGGGCTGAAGTAGATCAGGTCGCCCGCGGCCAGGGCCATGGCGTCGAGGATGGCGGTGGTGTCGGCGATGTGGCCGCGGTCGAAGCGCCGCCCGCCCACGCCCGTGAGCACGATCACGCCTACCTGCACACCCGCCGCTTTCAGCCGGCGCACGGCATCGAGCATAGCGGCGGCGGTGCTGGGTTTGCGCAGCCAGGCCAACAGCGGCTCGTGCCCGCTTTCCAGGCCGATGTAGACGCGGCGCAACCCCAGGCGGCGCAGCGCCCGGAAATCGTCCACCGTCTTGCGCTCGGCGCTGAGGCCATCGATGAAGGCATAGAGGCCGGTGATGCCGGTGGGATGGGCGGCCAACCAGGGGCGGCGCTGGCCGGGCGGCAGGTCATCGGGCATGATCTCGAAAGCGCGATGGAGGACATCGAGCAGGGGCAGCAGGCGCGACTGAGGCATGATCAAGGCATTGGCGTCGGCCAGGAAGATGCTGCGGCGCAGAAGCAGGCCGGGGCCGAAGAAAGCGCGCACGGCTTCGATGTGGCGGGCGAACTCGTCTTCGCTCTTGATGCGGAAGCGCACGCCGCGATAGAGGGCGCAAAACGTGCAGGTGTTGAACGAACAGCCCTCGGTGGCCTGCAACACCAGGGCCTGGTATTGGTCGGGCGGCAGGATGGCGACGGGGCGATAGATGGCGCCAAAGCGGGCGACATCGGCGGCGTAGTCGAAGCTCAGGCCGCGCTCCACCACCTGGGCAAACTCCGGCTGCAGGTCGAGCGCCGCCAATTGGCCCAGATCGGCGCGCAACTGGGCCAATAACTCCGCGGTCTCGCCTTCGTCCAACCAGAGGCGCTGCCGCGGGGCGCCGGCCTGGCGCCAGCGCGCCAGCACCCGGCCATCCAGCCCTCGCCGCAGGTTGCGCCCCTCGCGAAAGGCCCCGATCAAGCGCCCGGCCAGGTCGAGCGTGTAGACCAGGCCGCCGCTGAGACTGATGTTGAGGGCGTCATCGAGCCGAAGATGGGCCTGGCGACCGTCGGCAAGACGGAGGTCGTGATGCATGTGGGCGGTTCGGCTATCGTGTCTTGCTTCGTGTGCGTCACGCCTGACCTGGCTGCCCCCTCGCCAGGACATCGCTGCCGGGTTCATCAACTGGCACGTCGCCGGCTTCTTCCTCAGCCGCTTCGTCCTCGCCTGCCCCGGCTTCGTCTTCTTCCTCTTCATCCTTGCCGCTGTGCAACTCTTGCATGCGGTCGTGCGCGGCCTGGAGCGCCGCCAGCACCCGGCCGTTGATCGAATCGGCGGGGTAGTTGCCTTCCTCGTCCATCTCGCCCATCGCCAGCCCCGTCAGCACTTCCAGCGCCTGGTCGACCGTCGTCACCGCCAACAGATGGAAGCGCCCGTTGGCTACGGCTTCCACCACATCCTCGCGCAAGACCAGATGCTCGACATTGGCCTGCGGCACGATCACGCCCTGGCTGCCCGTCAGTTCGCCCAAGGCCCGGCAGGTGTCGAAAAAGCCCTCCACCTTCTCGTTCACGCCGCCGATGGGCTGCACATCGCCGTGCTGGTTGATCGAGCCGGTGATGGCCAGGTCCTGGCGCAGGGGCAGGTCGGCGATGGCCGAAAGCAGGACGCACAGCTCGGCCACCGAGGCGCTGTCGCCCTCGACCCCCGCGTACGACTGCTCGAAAACCAGGGTGGCGTGCAGACTGAGCGGCAGGAGGCGGGCGTAGCGGCCGGAGAGGAAGGAACTGAGGATCATCACCGCTTTGGAGTGGATGGGGCCGCTGAGCCGGGCCTCGCGCTCGATGTCGATCACCCCCCCGCGCCCAAGAAAGGTGCGGGCGGTGATGCGGCTGGGGACGCCGAAGCTGCTGTTGCCCAGTTGCAGCACCGAAAGGCCGTTGATCTGGCCCACACGCTCGCCACCCACTGACATCAACATGATCCCGCGCCCGGTTTCCTCGCGCACCCATTCTTCGTAGCGATTCCCGCGCTGGCGTTTCTCGTCGATGGCCTGTTGGACATCAGCCGCCGTCACCAGGTCGCGGCCGTTCTGTCCGGCCCAGTAGCTGGCCTCTGTCACCAGGTCGGCGATATCGCGGAAGCGGGTGGACAGATAACGCTGGTCGCCCACCAGCCGCGAGCCGAAATCCACCACCTGCGCCGCTGCCGCCGGCAAGAAATGGCGTTCGTTCTGCTGCCGGCAGAGGGTGGCAATGAACTGCGCATAGTCCTGGATGTGTTCGGCATCGCGCGGCATGCGGTCGTCGAAATCGGCCTGCACCTTGAACAGCTCGTCGAAATCTTCATCGTAGGACGACAACAGATAATAGAGATAAGAAGACCCCGCCAACACCACCTTCAGGTTCAGGGGGATAGGCTCCGGCTCCAGGACCGAGGTGGAGATCAGCCCCAACGATTGGGCGTACTCCTCCACCCGCACCACCCGTTCCTTCAGCGCCCGCTTGAGCGCGTCCCAGGCCTGCGGTCGTTCCAGCACGGCGGTGGCATCCAACACCAGGTAGCCGCCGTTGGCGCGGTGCAATGCGCCCGGCCGCACCATCGTGAAATCGGTGAACAGCGCCCCCATCACCGCCTGGTGCTCCACCCGCCCGACCAGATTGGCGAAATTGGGGTTGCTCTCGTACACCACCGGCGCGCCGAGGCCATCGCCATTGTCCACGAATAAGTTGATGCTATAGCGGCGCAATAAGCCTTCGGCCCCCACAGCCTGCATCGCCGCCTGCAGATCGCCAGCCTTGCCATCCCCGCCCTTGAAGGCTTCGACATTGGCGACCAGATCTTCGGTCATGGTCTGCAAGTGGCGCTGGACATCGGGCAGGTCGTCGAAGCGGCTGTGCAGTTCGGCCAGGGGATGTTGGATGGTGAGCCGGGCAACGCTTTCATCCAGGGCTGACATCTCGGCGTTGGCCTGGTTTTCGCGCTGGCGCATCTTGATGATGGCGGTATCCAGATCTGCCTGGAGTTTTTCGCGCAGTTTCAGCAGCTTGTCGCGCTGTTCTTCGGTCAGTTGTTCGAACTGGGCGTCGGTGATCGGTTTGCCGCCGATGACCGGGGTGAGCATGAAGCCGCCGGGCAGCCGGATGAGCGAGAAGTTGTATTTCTCCACCTGCTCGCTGATCTGGCGGAAGCGGGCTTCGTGGTCTTCTTTGAGGGCGGCGATGATCTTGTCGCGCTCTTTGACGTAGTCTTCGCTCTCGAACGCGGCCGGGATGGCGCGCTGAAGCTCTTTGACCAGGGCTTCCAGATCGGTTCGTAGCGCCCGGCCCTTGCCTGCCGGCACCAGGATGGCGTTGGGATGCGACGGATCCTGAAAATTGTGGACGTAAATCCAGTCGCCGGCCGGGGCCAGGCGGGCGGCGTCGGCCTGGATGAACTGGCGCACAGCGGTGGATTTGCCGGTGCCGGCCGGCCCGACGACGAAGATGTTGTAGCCTTTGGCGCTCATCCCCATGCCGAACTGCAGGGCGCGCAAGGCCCGCTGCTGGCCGATGATGCCGGGGAGGTCGGGCAAGTCGGCGGTGGAGGTGAAGTTGAACTGGCCGGGGTCGCAGAACGGGCGGATTTGGGCGGCGGTGAGGGCAGTAAGAGATGACATGCTAGGCTCCTGATCGGCGTTTTGTCCTGGCGCGGCCCACCCATCCGGCCAGCCCGGCCAGCCCGCCTGCCAACAGCAGCACGGTGGCCGGTTCCGGGATTTCGGGCGGGGGCGGCGGCCCGGTGATGATCACCTGCACCCGGTTGGAATCGCGCTGGTTGCCTTCAGCGAAGGTCACAAAGGCGCTGTTGTGCAGTGTGACCGGGGTCTGGACGGGGAGAGACGCCTTGACCCGGGCTTTGATCGTGACCAACACCTGTTGGCCTGGGTTCAGTGTCCCGATCTGAACCATGACTTTGTGGGCGGCGGCATCGTAGCTGGCGGTTCCCTGGCTGCTGCTGGCGCTCACGTTCTCGAGAAAGCTGCTGAGGGGGTCGCTGAGGATGACTTGGGTGGCAGGGGCGTTGCCCTGGTTGCCGACGGTCAGGGTGAAGGTGATGGGGGCGGTGGTGAAGATGCTGGCGCTGCTGGCGGCCTTCGTCACCGCCGGATCGACGACCGAGCTAAAGAGCAACTCGTGCGAGGCCGTGACCGGGGCGGCGTTGGCGGCGCCGAGCCTGGCGTTGTTGACCAGCAACAGCTCAGCCTGATCGCCCGTCCCGCCCACCTCCGGCAGCTGGTTGCGCGCCACCCGCACCTCGAAGCTCAGGCAGGTCTCTGGCCCCGGCGCCAGATCGCCCAGATCCCAGGTCAGGCGATGAGGGGCGGGGTCATAAACGCCGGTGGAGGAGCCGGGCAGGTAGTCGAGATTGGCCGGCAGATCATCGGTCAGCGTCGCGGCGCTGGCGGTTTCATCGCCGGTGTTCTGGAAGCACAGCCGGTAGGCAAAGACATCCCCCAACACCACCGGGCCTGTCACCGCCGCCGTTTTGCTCAGGCGCAGGGCCGGCCCCGAACCAGCGGCCCGGCCGGCCGGCGCCGCCCCCAGAGTCAAAAGAAGCACGAGCATGAGTAACACGCCTGGGCGAGGACGACCGGCTGCGTCTCTCATCGCTGTTTGCAGTCGCTGCCGAAGTAGTGCGAACATGCTCGTGCTTTCATTCATGGCATGGGCGCTGGCGTGAAGGCCAGCAGAAGCGGGAGGTGGGGTTGGGGCTGCGGCGGCGTGAGTGAAGACGCCGGCCGGCCGCGCCCCGACCCGGACGGGTTAGCGGGAGCGAAGCGCGTCGCGAATCTCGGTCAGCAGCTTCTCTTCGGTCGAGGGGCCAGGCGGCGGCGCCGCGGCTTCTTGCTTCTTGAAGCGTTGGTAGGGGACGACGACGAAATAGTAGACGACCAGGGCGATGAGGATGAAGTTGACCACTGCGGTCAGAAACGAGCCGTACTTGATCACGCTGTTGTTGAGCGTCAGCGTCAAGTCGTCGAAGCTGGGGGTGCCGACGAAGATGCCGATGATGGGCATGAGCACGTTTTCGACCAACGAGGTGATCACGGCGCCAATGGCCGCAGCCATGATCAGACCCACAGCGATGTCGATCAGGCTACCCTTGAAAGCGAATTCCTTGAAACCCTTGAACATCGTTGTTCCTCCTGAGAGTGGGGAAGGGGAAAATGGGATGAGAGATGAAACAGCGGCTCCATTCTAGCAGGCTGGATGCGCCCCGACAAGTCCGCCTCACTCCCCCGCCCGCGGCGGCAGACTACGACACCAGCACGTAGCCAAAGCCCCGCACCGTGCGCAGAAACTGGACATCGCGGCGGGTGGGGTGCTGGAGTTTCTGGCGGAGCCGCCAGACCAGCACCCTGAGTGTATCCAGCGAGATCTGTTCGTCCAACGCCCACATCGCCGACCGCAGCTGGTCGTGCAGGACGACCTGATCGGCATGTTCGGCCAGATAGACGAGCAGGCGGTACTCGTTGTGCGACAGCGTCAGCAACTCGTCGTTGACCCATGCTCGCTGCAAGGTGGTGTTGATGCGAATCGTACCTTCGCCGACGACCAGGAGATCGGAAGCAATCGGCGGCGAGGCGGCGGCGCCGTTATCGGCTGCGGGTGCACTCTCGGAGACCAGGCGATAGCGGGCCGGCTGACTCTCGTCTTTGACCGGCAACCACAATGCAAACGAAGTCGTCTGCCCGTCCCTTGTCGCCTCACTTTGTCTGATCTCGGTCGATAGCCGCCCCCCGTGTCCCTCGGCGATGAGCCGCGCCCTGGCCAGGCGGAATTCGGACACGCGTTCCTCGTCCGTCAACCGCACCGAGCGCAGCGATGACGCCGGCTCGCTGGCCCTTGCCTCCACACCGAAGCGGATGATCACCCACCGATCCCAGGTGTGTGCTCGCGCCAGCAACACCTGGCTGCGGGTGCGGGTCAGGGAGACATCGATCAAAACGCCGAGGGCTTCTTCCAGCAAGGTCGGATCGCCAACGATGGCGGGAAGTGGCTGCTTCAGCTCCAGGTCGAGGCGGACGCCGCGCAATCGGGCCAGGTCGCGCCACATGCCTACGATCTGCTCCATCGTCTCGGCCAGGTCGATGGGCATCCAGCGCATGTCGGTCAGCGCCGTTTCGATGTGCTGGATGCTTTCCACGTCCTTGATCAGCGAATGCACCTTGCGGGCGTTCTTGCGGATGGCATCGAGGGCATCGACAGACTGGGGGGCAGGCGCCGATTCGGCGGTGGTGCGCAGCCATTCGGCGTAGCCTTCGACCAGGGTAAGGGCCGAACGGATGTCGATCACGATCAGATCGAGCAGGGCGCGACGCTCGCGATCCAGGCTGGTGAGGCGGTCGTGGGCCTTGCGCAACTCCTGCGCCTGCCTCTCCATCTGTTCCTGCAGCAGGGTCAGTTCGTTTCGTTGTTGGCGCAACGATTGCTCGGCCAACGCCTCGGCCTCCATCTGCCGCACCGCCAGGACGAGGCCGGTCTGGCCGGGGTGGGGCATGATCAGCACATCGCAGGGGCGCAGGTGGTCTTCGTCCAGCAGCAGACCGGGCAGCCGCCAGGGTGGCGCCACTGCCCGGGCGATGCTTTGCAGCTCGTCCTCCAACCCGGCCAGCGAGGGGAAGACATCGGCCACCGGCCAGCCCGCCAACGACCGCCGCCGGTACTCGACGAAATTCGAGGTGGCGGCCTTGATCAGCAGTTGTTCATCCACGACGGCCATCATCAGCCCCAGACGCTCGCAGATAGTCAGCATGTCGTCGGTATCGAGGTCGAGGCTTGTGGGCGTGTGGTTCATGGCCCAGGCCGTGGCTGAGGCCGTGGCTGAGGCCAGGCGGCTGGCGTTACGCCGGTGCATCTCTTGTTGGGCCGGCGCCATTGCGGCCGTGACGTCCACTAGCGTGATCAGCAGGCCGGCCGGTTGTGTGTGTGCTTCGACGCGGATATCGAAGTAGCCGGGCGCCGCCGACGGGGCCAGGCGATGGACGACGCCGTGTAATTCCCAGGCCGGCGTGCGGCCCTGGGCCACGGCCAGGAGGGTCTCGTCGGCGCCGGCAAAGGCCGGCAGCACCTCGGCCAGGTGGATGCCCGGCTGGCGCCGCCCGACCACGGCCCAGAACCCCGCCGATGCCTCCTGCACCCGCAGGTCGTCGTCCACGAGGGCGTAAGCCGCGCCGGGCGAGGGCGGCGGCTGATCGGGCCGGGAAGAGGAAGTGCTCATGCCTGAGGTGCAAGCAGCGACTGCGCCAGCGACTGGAAGGCCGCTTCGACCTGGGCGCCATTGAGGGCGCTGGTGAGGAAATAGGGCGCTTTCCAGCGGGCCGCCAATTCCTGCAGCCGGCGTTCGTAGGGCGCCGGGTCAGGCGCCAGATCGATCTTGTTGCAGGCGAAGACCAGGGCGGCGTGGCGGTTGATCTGGGTGAAGCTGGTGGCGTAGGTATTGAGGAGGCTGAAGGTGTCGGGGCGGAGCACATCGGCCACCAGCAGGGCGCCGGCGCCCCCGCGATAGTAGGACGCCTCCATCTGGCTGAAGGTCTCGCCGCCGGCCAGGTCCCACAACACCAGCACGACCCGCTTGCCCGCCGCGGCCAGCGTCACCTCTTTGCGGCTGACGTGGACGCCGATCGTCGCCAGGTAGTCGGTCTCGAACTTGTTGTAGACATAACGCCGGGCAAGGCTGGTCTTGCCGACGGCAAAATCGCCCAGCAGACAGACCTTGCGTTGAATAACTTCCATCGCTGCGACCTCCAAGATCAGGGGAGAATGGCCACCCATCGCGCCGGAACCCAACCATCATAGTCGGCCGGGCCTGTGGGCGGATAGGCGATATGCACCCACGGCGGCCGGCGCTCGATGATGCGAACGATCTGGCCCAAGAACGCCACCCGTTGGCTGGGACGCTCGTCGGGATCGGGGATGCGGCGGAGATAGACATTGCCCACCATCCTGCCCAGGACAATCGCGGCCGTGGTCGTGGCGGCGATGGTGGGGCTGGGGGTGGGCGTGGGGGTTGGTGTGGGTGTGGTTGTGGGGCTGGCGGTGGGCGTGGGGGTGGCGGTGGGGGTGGGGCTGGGGGTGGAGGTTGGCGTCGCCGAGGGTGGGAGCGTGGGGGTGGCGGTGGGCGCCGTCAAGTAGAGCACGGCCGTTGGGGCCAGCGCCGCCATGACTCGCGGCGCCGCCCGGTAGGTCAGCCAGCCGCAACTGCAGAGCAGGGCCATGAAGACCAGCGCCAGGACGACCAGGCCGGTGGTCGGCGGCCGGGGCGGGCCGGCCTCGTGGCCGAGCAACAGCCTGTCGAGGGGCGGCGCCAGGAGTTCTTCGCTCCCTGGGTCGCCGCGGTAGTCGCGCACGACGGCCAGATGATTCATGTGCACGGCCGCCAGCGCCTCGCGCATGGTCTGGTAGATGTCGGCGGGCGGGATGCCGCGCCCGACCAGGGCCAGGTAGGTGTAGCGCCCTTCTTCCAGCAGGATCATCTGGTCGCTGTACTTGATCTCGTGCAGCGCCTCGTCTCCCTCCCCGCCCTGGAAACTCTCGCGGGCAAAACTGCGGATGGCCGTCAACAGCGCCGCCATCAGGTCGGCATCCTCCAGATCGGCCGCCAGGCTCCGTTGGGCCATGACCAGGCCGGTGTCGTTGTGAATGAGGAAGACGTGTCCGGTCTGCCAGGGCAAGGCTTCTCGCAGAGCCGCCGTCCCCTCATCCACCCCGCTCATCCGCGCCCGCAGGCGCTGCCAGGCCCCGCCCAGGCTGAAGGCGCGTTGCACGCGGCTGTCCACCTGTCGGGCCAGCGTCTGCAGGGCCTCGGCCAGGGCCCGCTGGATGGTGCGACCGATCACCGGCGTCAGGGCGGCGATGATCGATTCGCGCTGTTCCTGCACTTGTTTTTGCAGCGCCGCGGCCACCACCGGGCGGATGGCTTCGGCGAATTCGTCCGGGTTGGTGCGCGCGCGTTCGGCCAGAGCGCCGATCAACAGTGGCTCGATCAGCGCCACAAGATGGTCGGCGTCTTCGGATTGCGCCCGCACCTTGTCCAGCTCGGTGCGCAGCGCCTCCAGTTGTTTGCGGTCCTGCGTCAGCAGGATTTCGCGCAGCGCCTCCAGTTCACTGGCGAAGGCGACGGAACCGGTTGTCATGGTCTTTTGCCCTGCCGGGGCCGGTGGCTACGCTATTTGCCGTCCCGTTTCAGCTGTTCGCCCATCTGGATTAGCATGGAAGCCAGGTCGAAACGCGTGGTCTTCTCGTAGGCCAGCTGGTCGAGCCGGGCCGTCACCGCCGACCGCAGTTCAGCGAGCCACCGTTCCGTATCAGCGCGCAATTCCTGGAATTGCCTCTTCATCTCGGCCTGAGTCTGGCGGAAGTTCTCGGCGGTGCGGTCATCCAATGCCTGCATTTGCGCCTCGATCGCCGCCTGAGCGGTGGTCATTCGCTCCTCGTGCTCGGTGAAACGATGGTTGTATTCCTCCATATTACGGCCAAAGAGGATGTCACGGATCTTGAAGACATCGCTCATGGCGTCTACGACTGCCTCTTGCTGCGCCTGCGCATCTGTTTTTGCCATCGAAGAAGACCTCCGGGAGAAAGAAGTTGGGGGAAAGAGATGAAAAGTTAGGAACAGAACCAGAACCATCTATTTGTCGGGGCGATAGTCAGCAATACTGACAATCAACCTTACATCGGGGGGTATCTTACTTCAACCCCTGCCAGGTGTCAATGACGGCAGCGATCCCCGCCTCGTGGAGTCCGTGTTGCCCATGCTATACTGATGGCGATGGTGCTCTTGCTCAACCCTCCCTCTCCAGCCGACGCCGTTGCCAACCGCGAGGGCGTGGCGGGTTTTGGCGCCCTCTCGACCGGCTTTGCCTACCCGCCCCAGACGCTGGCCGTGGTCGTCGCCGCCTGCCGCCAGGCCGGGTTGGGGGCGGCGGTGTTGGATGCAGTTGGTGAACGCCTTGATTGGGCGGCGACGGTCGCCCGGATTCAGGTCGCGGCGCCGGCGCTGTTGGCCGTTCTGTCCAGCCACACCACGCTGGCGGCCGACTGCGCCGCCCTGGGTGGGCTGCGCCATGCTTTCCCCGGCCTGCCCACGGTCGCCATCGGCGCCGGCGCCCGTTTCGACGCCGATCGGCTGCTGGCGGCGGGGGCATCACACGTCCTGTTGGGCGACCCTGACCTGGCCCTGGCCCGGCTGGCCGCGGCGCCCCTGCCCCCGCCCGGCCCCGTGCGCGTGCGCGACCTGCTCCCCCACCAGCACAATCATGCCGGCCTGGTGCGCGACCCCGGCCTCTTGCCTCGCCCGGCCTGGGACGCCGTCCCCTGGTCACAGTACGGCTTCCTCACCCTTTCCACCGCCCGCGGCTGCGATGATGGCTGCACCTTCTGCGCCTATATGGCCGTGCAGGGGCGCTCGTTTCGACCCCGGCCGGCGGCCGAGGTGGTGGACGAGATGCTGTGGTTGCAAGACGTCTTTCATCCGCGCCGGATCATGGTGCGCGACCTGGTTTTTGCCGCCGACCGCGACCGCGCTCTGACCATCGCCCGCCAGCTGGCCGCCGCTGGCTTTCGCACCGCCTGGGAATGCGAATCGCGGCCGGAACATTTCGACCCGACGTTGCTCAAACAGATGGCGCAGGCCGGTTGTACAGTGATCAAGCTGGGGATCGAGACCACCGACCCCGAGCTGCTGGTCAAACTCGAACGCATCGCCGCCGTCCAGGAAGCCGCTCCCTACCTGGCCTATACCCGCCGCGTCATCGCTGACGCCCGCCGCTACGGCATTCGCACCCGCGTTTTCGTCCTCGCCGGGCTGCCCGGTCAGACGGCCGCACACACCGCCGCCACGGTCGCTTTCCTGCGCCAGGCCCGGCCCGATTTCGTCCACTCGCGCCCCTACACCTCCTTTCCCCATGTCCCCCTCGGCCCGGCCCCATCCTCGCCCGACCTGGACGAACAACTGCGCAGCCTCGAAGCCGTCGCCGCCGAATGCCAAACCCGCTCTGCTCGCCCTTCCCTCCTCCGCCGCTGGCTGAAATGACACAAATGGGAGAAACACAGATAATACTTTTTATCTGTTTTATGCAACTGTTACGCAGATGATATGATAATATGACACAAATGGGAGAAACACAGATAATACTTTTATCTGCTTTATGCGACTGTTGCGCTGGTGATCTGGCTAAATGATAGCAATGGGAGAATCTCCAATCTCCAATCTCCAATAACCAATAACCAATCTCCAATAACCACCCCCCCCATGCCCCACCTCCTCCCCAACCTCGTCCGCTTTGTCCGCTTGCTGCGCGGGGCCGGCATCGCGGTCACGCCGGCGCAGGCGGCCGACCTGGCCGCGGGGCTGAGCTATGTCGATGTCGAACGCCGCGAGGATGTGAAAAACGCGGCGCGGGCCGTGTTGGTCAGCCGGCGCGAGCAGATGGCGCTGTTCGACCTGGCCTTCGACCTTTTCTGGCGGGCAGACGCACAGCGCCCACCGGCCACGGCGGGCGACTGGCGGCGGTTGGAACAGCAACTGCGGTCGAACCGTCGTCCACTGGCCGGGCCGAGCCAGGCCGGGCTTCAAGCCATCGACCAGGAGCCGTTCGAGGCGGTGACGGGCGAATACAGCGCCATCGAAACCCTGCGCCACAAACGTTTCGACGACCTGATCGCCGATGAAATGGCCCTTGTCAACCGGCTGATCCGGGCCATGCCCTGGCAGTTGCCCCCGCGCCGCACCCGGCGCCAATCCCCCGCCTCTCACGGCGCCCAGTTGGATTGGCGGCGAACGCTGCGCCGCAGTTGGCGTTTTGGCGGCGAAGCGATGACCCTGCGCTGGCGAAAACGGCAGACCAAGCCCCGACCTTTGGTCGTCCTCTGCGATGTCAGCGGTTCGATGGAGCGATACAGCCGGGTGCTGCTGCAATTCATCTACGCGGTGGGCCGCGGTCGCAGCCCCATCGAAGCCTTCGTTTTCAGCACCCGGCTCAGCCGCATCACCACCCATCTCCGCCGCCAGAGTCTGAACCACGCCCTGGCTGCGGTGAGCGCCCAGGCCAGCGACATGGGCGGCGGCACCCAGATCGGACAGGCTCTGAAGAGCTTCAACCAGGCCTGGGCCAGGCGGGTGCTGGGCCGTGGGGCCATCGTCGTCCTCATCAGCGATGGCTGGGACAGAGGCGACCCGGAGGAAATGCGCCGCCAGATGGATCGCTTGCAACGCAGCAGCCACCGCCTCATCTGGCTCAACCCGCTCCTCGGCTCACCCGGCTACCAGCCCCTGACCAGGGGGATGCAGGCCGCCCTCCCCTTTGTCGATCACTTCCTGCCCATCCACAATCTGCACAGCCTGGAACAACTGGCCGCCCTCTTCGACGGCGACAACCTTCGCTGAAGTTGCGTGTTGCGTGTTCCGTGATGCGTGTTGCGTGTTGCGTAGCGCCTGCGGCGCAAACGCCTCCCGGAACACGTAGCACGAACCCCGAACCCCGAAGCACGAAACACGGAACACGTAGCACGAACCCCGAACCCCGAAGCACGGAACACGGAACACGGAACACTCCCCCATGCACGATCTCCTCCCCACCATCACACGCTGGCAAAATGAAGGCAAAGGCGTCGCCCTGGCCACCGTCGTCCAGGTCTACGGCTCGGCCCCGCGCCCGTTGGGGGCCAAGATGGCGGTCTCGTCATTGGGCGAGATGGCCGGCTCGGTCAGCGGCGGCTGCGTCGAAGGCGCCGTCGCCCAGGAATCGTTGGCGGTCATCGCCCAGGGTCAGCCGCGTCTGCTTTCCTACGGCATCGCCGACGAGTGGGCCCAGGGCGTGGGCCTGGCCTGCGGCGGCGTGATCGAAGTCTTCGTGGAGCGCATTTCATGACCATGCCCTCGTTCGATTCGGCCCTGGCGGCCTTTCTCTCCGCTTTCCCGGCCTACGGCCGCACCCAGGTCGTGGACGACCTGCGGCAGCGGGAGTTCCGGCGGCTGGAGGCGGGCGACCATGTCTATCTGGACTACACCGGTGGCTGCCTCTATCCGGCCAGCCTGGTGCAGCAACACGCCGACCTCTTGCAGCGGCTGGTGCTGGGCAACCCGCACTCGCAAAATCCGACCTCATTGGCTGCCACCCACCTGGTCGAGCAGGCCCGCGCCGATGTGCTGGCATTCTTCGGCGCCGACCCCGACGACTACGTGGTCATCTTCACGGCCAATGCCAGCGGCGCCCTGAAACTGGTGGCCGAAAGCTATCCCTTTGCGCCCGGCGGCAGCTTCATCCTGGTGGCCGACAACCACAACTCGGTGCATGGCATCCGCGAATTCGCCCGCGCCGGCGGCGCCGCCATCACCTACATCCCGCTCGACCCCATCAGCCTGCGCGCCCCCGACCCCGCCCCCTATCTGGAGATGGCGCCGGCGACCGGCCCGCGGCTGTTTGCCTTCCCCGCCCAGTCCAACTTCTCCGGCGTCCAGCACCCGCTGGCATGGGTGGAACTGGCGCGGGCGCGCGGCTTCGACGTCCTCCTGGATGCAGCCGCCTTCGTCCCCACCAACCGCCTGGATCTGAGCCGGCTGCGCCCGGATTTCGTCCCCGTCTCCTTCTACAAGATGTTCGGCTACCCCACCGGCGTCGGCGCCCTCATCGCCCGGCGCGCGGCCCTGGCCCGGTTGCGCCGGCCCTGGTTTGCGGGCGGCACCGTGCAGATGGTCTCGACCAAAGCCGACCTCCACATCCTGGCCGAGGGAGCGGCAGCCTTCGAGGAGGGGACGGTCAACTACCTGGGGCTGCCGGCCATCAGCAACGGGCTGCGCCTGCTCGACGAGATCGGCATCGAAACGATCCACGACCGGGTCATGGCCCTGGTGGGCTATCTGCTAACCGGGATGGCGGCCCTGCGCCACGGCAACGGCGCCCCGCTGGTGCAGCTCTATGGCCCAGGCAACACCGAACAACGCGGGGGGACGATCGCCTTCAACCTGCGCGACCCTGGCGGCGTTCTCTTTGCCTACCAGCAAGTCGAGGCCGAGGCCAACACCGCCGCCATCTCCATTCGCTCTGGCTGCTTCTGCAACCCCGGCGCCGGCGAATACAGCCTGACCTATTCGGCCGAGCAGATGCGCGGGTGTGTGGAGCAGGCGATGGCGGGCGGGGCCTTCGATCTGGCCCGTTTCCACGACTGTCTGGCTGGGCCAGAGGGCGGCAAGGCCACCGGCGCCGTGCGGGCCTCGGTGGGATTGGCGAGCAATTTCGCCGATGGGCGCCGTTTTCTCGACTTCCTGGCCGGTTTCAGAGATCGCCGGGCCGAAGCGGTCGCCGACCGTCTGACCTGCGCCTGATGTGCTATCGCATCGCGGCCGCAGGTTCCGCCGCCATCTGCACGATGGTGAGCGAGCCGAGGCCGTGGTCGATCTTCAGGTCAAGGTGGTTCGGGGCCGTGGCGGCGTCGGGGGTGACGTAGACATTGCCCTGCTGGTTGAAGGCCCCGCGCACCTGGCGACTGCCCAAGCCGGAGTCGATCTGAATCCGGGCGCCGACGCCAGCCGGGATGAAGACCGTCTTGTCGCCGATGCCGCCCTCGATTTCGGCCTGCAATTGGCCTTGAGCGGGCAGTGTCAGGGTCAGGGCGCCGATGCCGCCGTCCACCTCCAGCCGCGTGAGGTTGAGCGAGCGCAGGTCGAGGGTGCGGTCGCCCAGGCCGCCGTCGATATCCAGGCGCATGGGCAGGGCCGGGTTGAGGTTGAGATGCCAGTGGCGCTCGCCCAGCCAACCGCCAGTGAAGAAATAGTGCCAGGGGATCGATTGCTCGATCTTGACGCGCGCCTCGCTCCTGTGCAGGCGAACGCTCTGCTTCAGGCTTTCGTCTGGCCCCATCTGGGCCGAGCCTGAGGCCAGGGCGCCGTCAGACTGGCCGGCCTGCAGGCGCATACGGCCAATCCCCATCGCCAACTTGACGCGGGCGCTGGCCGCGCCTTCGGGCGCTAGAAGGATCTCTTCGCTGTGGGTCTCTTGGCGGCGGAGGCGCGAGAGCACCAACACATCCAGCCCGACGGCCACCAGGAGCAGCGGCCAGAGCCGGCCAAGCGTCTCCCACATCTCCCATTCGACCAGACCGAGATTGTCGATCAGGAAGCCGGCGGCAAAGGCGATGAGGGCGAGGGGGAAGAACAGGCTGCCGCCACCCAGCAGCATACTGACGGCTGCCGCCATCACCAGCAGCGGCCACAGCCCAAAAATGAAGTCCCAGAGCGTGGCGTCGATGACGCCCAGGTTATAGAACAGGAGCAGGAGGCCCAGGATGATGAGCATGAGCGGGCCGATGAGCTTGCTGAGACGTTGACGAGTTGGCATGGGGGTCTCCTGGAGCGGTGCGACGCACGCCGTGCGTCGCACCTGTGCTGGGTCAGCTACCGCGGTAGGATTCGATGACGATGCTGCCGATGCCGATATCGACTTCGATATCGACGCGATTCTCGGCCGTCTCGAAGCCGGGCGTGAGATAGACACTGCCCTGGCGCTGGAATTCGCTGGCCACATCCATGTTGCCGATGCCGCTGTCGGCCTGGATACGGGCGGCCATCCCTTCGGGGATGCGAAGTACGAGCTTACCGATGCCGCCATCCACTTTGGCGTGGAACCGGCCCTGTTCGGGCAGCAGGAGAACGGCGTCGCCCACACCGATGTGGAAGGCCAGCCGGCTGAGTTCGAGCCGGTTCAGATCGACATTCGCCTCGCCCACGCCAACACTCAGATCGAGATCGAGCGTTGCTTCCTGGCTCAGGTCCAGATCCCACTGTTCGGCGTTGTTGCGGCTGAGATTGGGGGTCAGGGTCACGTTCGGTCCGGCGATCAGCAGACGGTAGGTCGCCTGGCTGCCGGAGGTGGTGAAGGACTCATCCAACCTCTGGTTGGGACGCAGGCTGACGCCGCCCTCGATCAGTTTGCCATCTCCGGCTGCCGGGCCAAGTCGAAAATCGCCTGCCCCGGCCCGGATCTTGATCTCCGCCCGGTCGATGCCGGTCAGGACTTGGCTGATCGTGTGGCTGGTGGCGGCCCCAGAGGGAGCGGTCTGCTGCACCAGGTACCAGCCGCCGCCGAAGAGCAGGGCCAGCACGAGGACGGCCACGAGCAGCGAGCCGATCATCGACCGGCGCCCGATCAGGAGATCGAGGCCGAGGCCGATGAGGATGATGGGCCAGAGGCTGAGCAGGCTGCGCCAGATGCTCCAGTCCACCACCCCCAGGTTGTTGAGCAGAAAAAGCAGGCCGGCGCTGATGAGAAGGAGGGGGCCGAAAAGCCCGCCGCGTCGTTCGTTTTTCATCGTCGTATCACTCCTGTCGAATGTAACGCCAGAGTAGCAGCCCGCCGCCAGCGATGAGCAGCAGCGGCCAGAGGAAGTCGCCATCGAACCAGTCGAAGAGGCCCAGGCCCAGGTTGCGCAGCAAGAGGAAAGCGCCGGCGACGATGATGATGGCGCCGAAGAGCACGGCATTGCGCGTGCGTTCGGCCTCTGGCAGCATCGAACCGGCGTCGCCCGACCCTGGTTCTGACCCCGGCTGCTGGTCCGAAACGGCCAGGCTGGTGGGGGCGGCCACCTGGTTGGGATTCTCGGGGACGATGATGAGCATGAGGATGTAGATGAGGATGCCGGCGCCGCCTGCCAGGGTGAAGGCGAGGAAGGCGAGGCGAATCCAGGTCGGGTCCAGGCCCAGATATTCGCCCAGCCCGCCGCAGACGCCGCTTACCATGCGATTGGTGCGGCTACGATAGAGACGGTGTTCCATGGGGAGTGCTCCTGAAATGGGGGGTGCGTGGTGCGTGGTGCGTGGTGCGGCAACCGCACTTGCGGAGAAAGAGGAAAGATTACCAGGCCTTTGTGTTTTCTTTGTGCTCTTTGTGTCTTTGTGTTAAGTACGATTGCAGTGCTATTGCATATTGCCGCACGGTATGTTTGGCAATATGCAATAGCACTCATTTCGATAGCGCATTGCGAAGCAGCAAGAATCCTCCGCCAACGATGAGGGCGATGGGGAAGACGAGGCTGAGCCATTGGGCGGAGCCGGCGGAGAGGAAGACGGCGAGGATGAGCATCACCCCGGCCGGGATGTAGGCCCAGTTCATCTTCCCGCGCGGCTGGCCCAACAAGGCCACCAGGACGAAAGTCACGGCCATGCCGAAGAACATGACGCCGACCATGTTCTCATCACCCATGATCGGTTCCATGATCAGCATGGCGCCGATGGACCACAGCACGCCGCCGGGGATGATCGCCCACCATTGCTCGCGGCGCACCAAGTAGACGACCCAGAAGCCGAGACCGATCGAGCCGAGGAAAAGGGGGCCGCCGAAGCGACCGGCTAGGTTGTCGTTGACCACGCTCAGCCCGATCAACGCCCCCAGGCCCAGCAGCGCGCAGCCGGGGATGAGCGCCCACCACTGCTCGCTGTTGCGCACGAACACGACCAGGAAGGCGACGCCGCCCGCCAGGAAGGCCAGCGCCCAGAACCCGCCCCACAGGGCGCCGAGGTCGATGAGGCCGAAGTTTTGGAGCAGGAAGAAGATCCCTGCCAGGATGAGGAGGGCGCCCCACAGCAGCGGGGCATTGGTGCGTTTCATGATCGAAGCTCCTTGTGGACAAAAACAGAGCCAGGGTCGCCTGGCGCGTTCAACAACGCTAACAATCTGTAGCATAGAGCAATCAGGTCACGTCTGCCAGTGCCGGAAGTCATATCTGGGCCATGTGCGCGTGCTTACCGTGACACTGTACGCAGCAAATCGCAGCCGTGTTTCGCGCCGCAAAGCCTGTTCGCTGCCAACGCTGCCGACAGGAACGGCGGCGGCGCCAACGACCCCGACCTCGCCTGCGACCAGGCTCCAAACGACAGCTTCACTCCCTCCACCCCCCTTTTCCCGCCCCCCTTCCGCCCATTTGCGCCTGGGCGATGGCTGCGCGTATCATCCCCGCACCACACAATCACACAGCAGGTGCAACGGCTGAGCGCAGGACGTGGTGCGCAGATCGGCGGTAGCAAGCCGATGCGGTGGGGTTTCGCTGATGACGAAGTGGCTGGGTGCGTATCGCTGCCTGGCCTGGAGCCGGAGCAACCTGCCCCGATGCAGGACAAAACAGGAGGTCTACGATGAGCCTTTGGCGAGGCAGTATCGACGACGACAGCCTGACTGCGGCCTGGCAGGAACTGGCCGAGCAGGCGGCGCAGCAAGCAGCACAGAACAAACCCTGGCTGCTAAAGCTGCTGGCAAATCAAGGCGCGGCCCTGGCCGCGCGCTACGCCCTTTGGAAAGACCGGCTGCGGCGGTTGCGACAGGGCGAACGCAGACGCTTGCAGCGCCAACTCGGCGTTGGCCTGGCCGGGGCGGCGCTGCTGCTGGCGCTCAGCGGCGCGCCCACGGCCCGCGCCGGCGGGCCGATCGTGGCCGATGGCGCCACCTGCACCCTGGCCGAGGCCATCGTTTCGGCCAATACCGACGCCGCCTATGGCGGCTGCACCACCGGCTACGCCGGGGCCGACACCATCGACCTGCAAGCGGATGTGACCCTGACGGCGGCGAACAACTCGACCTATGGCCCCACCGGGCTGCCGGTGATCACGACGCCGATCACGATCGCGGGCAACGGCCACAGCATCAGCCGCAGCAGCATCTCGGACTTCCGCATCCTGGCGGTGGGGAGCGGGGGCGACCTGACCCTGAACAGCGCCACAGTGAGCAGCGGGGTAGCCATGGGCAGTCTACCTGATGGAGGGGGCGGCGGCATCTTTGTCACGGCCGGGCTGCTGACGCTGACGAACAGCACCCTCTCCGGCAACTCGGCCGTCGTCGGCGGCGGCATCTTTGCCCGCGATGCCACGGTGGCGGTCTCGAACAGCACCCTCTCCGGCAACTCGGCCGGCTTCGGTGGTGGCATCTATGCCGAGTCCGCCACGGTGACGGTCTCGAACAGCACCCTCTCCGGCAACTCGGCCAGCTTGGGCGGCGGCGGCATCTTTGCCATCTACGCCACGGTGGCGGTCTCGAACAGCCCCCTCTCCGGCAACTCGGCCGGCGACGGCGGCGGCGGCATCCTTGCCCGCTACGCCACGGTGACGGTCGCGAACAGCACCCTCTCCGGCAACTCGGCCGGCTGGGGCGGCGGCATCTTTGCCTACTTCGGCACGGCGACGATTGCCAACAGCACCCTCTCCGGCAACTCGGTCACCTACCTCGGCGGTGGCGTCTATGCCCGCTCCGCCACGGTGGCGGTCTCGAACAGCACCCTCTCCGGCAACTCGGCCAGTGACGGCGGCGGCATCTATGCCGGCTACGCCACGGTGACAGTCTCGAACAGCACCCTCTCCGGCAACTCGGCCAGCGCTGGCGGCGGCATCTATGCCCGGTACTCCACGGTGATGGCGCAGAACAGCATTTTCTCTGGCAACTCGGCCAAGTGGGGCGGCGGCATCTATGTCCAGAACAGCACGGCGACGGTTGCGAACAGCACCCTCTCCGGCAACTCGGTCACCTACCTCGGCGGCGGCATCTATGCCCGCTCCGCCACGGTGACGGTCTCGAACAGCACCCTCTCCGGCAACTCGGCCAGCGATGGCGGCGGCATCTATGCCTACACCGCCACGGTGACGGTATCACGCAGCCTGGTCAGCGGCAACACGGCCGCTTCGTCAGGCAATGAAATATACGCAACTAGCGTCGCGCTCGCCTCTAGCTACAACCTCTTCGGGCATGACGGCGAGACCAATGCCCAGGCCTTTACCAATTTCATCCCCTCCGGCACGGACATCACCGCCACCTCGGATGGAACCACCCCCACCGCCCTGGCCGCCATCCTGACCACGCCCCTGGCCGACAACGACAGCACCATTCTCGCCGGCGCCCCGCCGGGCGCGGTCGTCCAGACGCTCGCCCTCCCCGCCGGCAGCCCCGCCATCGACGCTGCGCCCTCCGCCGACTGTGTCGCTCCCATCTTCGACTTCGACCAGCGCGGCAAGACCCGCAACGTCGATGGCAACGCCAGCGCTTCTGCCAACGAGTGCGACATCGGCGCTTTCGAACTGCAAACCGAAGTCGTCCCCCGCATCATCGTCCACAAGCAAACGCTGCCCAACTACGACCCCACCGAGTTCCAGTTCAAGCTGCGGGGGCCGGTGGGCCGCGACTTCAGCCTGGCCGACGACGAACCGCACAGCACCGGCCAGATTCCCGCCGGCATCTACACCCTGGAAGAGATCATGCCGTCTGGTTGGGACCCCGCCATCCCTCTCGACCAGATGACCTGCGACGATGGCAGTCCGCTTTCGGCCATCGACCTGGGGTCAGATGAGACGCTGGTGTGCCGCTTCCTCAACTACAAGCGGGGGAACATCATCGTCAAGAAGGCGACGATCCCGCCCGTCGCCGCCCCCAGCTTCGCCATGCGGCTGATCGACAACACCAGCCTGGCCAAGACCCAGTTCTCGCTGGCCAACGGCGGGCAGTTCGACACCGGCGCCATCACTTCTGTCCCCACCTACAAGCTGTTGGAGCCGGCGGCGACGCTGCCGGGCGGGTGGAAGAAGAAGAGCATCGCCTGCGACAACGGCTCGCCGGCCACGACCATCGTCGTGCCGCCGGGCGGAACCGTGACCTGCACGGTGACGAACGAGAACAGTGCGCCGACGAACATCCTGCTGTCGAACGTCTGGGTGGCGGAGAACAAGCCTGTGGGGACGGTGGTGGGGACGCTGACTGCCAGCGATGCGATTGCCGGCGACACGCACACCTTCGCTTTCGTCGATGATGGCACGTCAGGGGCGAGCGGGAATGGCAGCTTCAAGATCGTGGGCAATCAGTTGCAGACGAATGCGGTCTTCGACTACGAGACGAAGACGAGCTACAACATCAAGCTGAAGGCGACAGACACGGCGGGGCAGAGCAAGGTGAAGAACTTCGTGATCAAGGTGTTGGATAAGCCGGGGTAAGGGGGGGAGGGGGAAGTAGGGAGTAGGAAGTAGGGAGGACGCCCTCCTTACTCCCTACTCCCTACTCCTTACTCCTTACTCCCCCGATCCCCTATTTGCCCACGCTCTGCAATTCCTCCGCGTCCTCGGCGGCGACGGTGTAGGGCGCCGGGCTGCTGGATTGGACGAGGTTCTTGGTCGTGGCAACGCCGGTGAAGCCGTCGAGGTCGGCGACATACCACCAGCCTCCTGTTCCGCTGCCAGGCACCGTCCAGGTGTTCACCAGATACGACCCCAGGTAATAGCGCATCACGGCGCCCGTGCCGGCGATGTTGCCGCTTGGTGAGAAGCGATAGACGCCGACCTTGTAGACGCCGTTGTAAGGCCGGGCGATGACGATATTCTCCGGGCCATAGCCATTGGCATCATCTACGTCCAGGTTCGCCCATGGGAAAGCCGTCTGGCTGCCCCTGGCGCTGTAGTAGACATGGGAGGGATTCGAGCTGGGCAGCCAGAGATGGCTGTCGAGATCGGCGGGCGCAGCGCCCCACGTCAGCGTCAACTTGGGCTTGTAACCATAATCGATGGTGTTTTGGAACGCCGCCGCCCGGAAGATGCGCAGGTCATAGCCGCGGCCCTGCCAGGCGCTCCAGAACTGGCTGAAGGTGTTATCGTCCTGGTTGAAGAAGGTGGCCCAGATGCGGCTGAAACCATCGCTATAGCGGTCGTACCCGTCGCTGGTGCTATCCATGATATCCAGCAGGGTTCCGGCCACACGGCCTTCGACGCGTTCGCCATTATCCCAGCCGCTTGTAAACCACGATGGCGTTGCCAGGTTGAGATTGGCGCCGCCCGGCCAGCGAAAGCTGGTGTCATTCAAGACCGCGAGGGCGAAGAAGTCTGCCCATCCTTCCGTCCAACCGCAATTCGTGCCGCCGATCTTATCGATATAGTGCGGGCTGACGCAGTCATTGGTCGGGAAGCTGGCATAGGCGTTGTTCATGACATTGTGACCGTACTCGTGAACGATCACGGTCGCTACGTCGTCCAACTGTCCGCCCCGCAGATGGATGTGACCGCCGGGATAATAGCAGGCGGTGCAGCCGGAGTTCTCGGTGGGCGCCCATTCGACGATCGAGCCACCAGGCTGGTTGGGCGGGTACAGGAAGGCTGTGTCCAGGTCGACGATCCCCCAATAGGCTTTGTTGCGCGCATCCGAGGATGGCCGGGTGAAGTTCCAGGTGCCGACGCTGCGTGTGCCGTCGCTAAAGACATAGCGTGTTGTCTCGCCCCAGTAGGCATCGGTCCAGACGCTGCCGCCGATGCGGACCATCATCAACTCGAAGTTGTTCGGCGACCATTTGGTATAGGCGCGCGCCCGCACCTTGACGCCCGCCGAGCCGGGGTTGCTGACGCCGGGAAAGGTGAAGTTGCCCGACCAATCGGTGTAGGCCCAGGCCAGGTGGCTGTTGTTGTCCCCACGCACCAGTTGCATCAAGATATTGGGCAGAGCCACCAACGAGCCGGCGCGATTGTAGTACATCCAGCGTCCGGTCACCACCAGCGTGCCTTCGCTGGCCTGGGCGCTCAGGTCGGGTTGGGCGTTCAGGTCGAGCGCCTGTGGTTCGGGCGCGACCATAACCTCATCGCCCTCGCTTTCGGCCTGTTGCGCGGTCGCTTCGTCGGTGACAAGCGAAGCATCGCCCGCCTCGAGCTGCTCGACGCTCGTCCGCCGCGAGTCGCCGCCTACCTTATCCAGCCCGGCGGCGCCGATTTCGGGATCGACATTGAAATAGGCATAGGAGACGTTGCTGTAGGAGACGTCTGCGCTCTCCGTCGCCAGCACACGGCCCCTGACCCCCCAATTGCCCACCTGGTTGAAAACGATGGTGGCAGAGAAGGTGGTTGGCTCGGCGGCCCTCAGGCTGCCCGACCACTGCGTCTGGCCGTCGATCAGCGTGGCTCCGGCGGGCAGTTCCAGGTCGGCGATGACATTGGCCATATCTGCAACGGCCAGAAGGGTGGCTACCACGGTGGTTGGCTGGCCGAGGCCAGGATAGGCCGTGGGGTTCAGGCTGATCTGCACAGGCAGAAGCTCGACATCCGGCTGAATGTCGCCGATAGGGGGGATTGCCTCACCGGGCGGCTGTTCGCCCTGGGCCAGGGCCAGCGCCGGTAACAGACAAATGGCGATGAACAACAAAGCAAAAGCGACGAGAAAACGGTGGGTTCTGTTTCGCATGAGCGCATGCCTCCCGTGCATGCGGCGTGTAGACGTGTGTAGAAGGGAAGCGGACAGAGCGATCGTCGATTGAATTGCGGTCATTCAACTCATGTCATAGGCACACCTCATTGGCGAAGAGATGGAGGCCACGCCCCCACCCAAACCCAGCCGCGACCGACCGACTTGCCCCTTTCCAGACGAAAGGAAAGGCTGAAGGACATGAGATCATCGTCAGGAAAGCGGGGGCGCGCAGCGCATCGCCGGCAGTATCGATTTACCTGGCGGTCAGGTACATGCACAGCATAGCGAATCTATATTGATGGCGCTGCGACTTTTGTCACATTATGGCTCAAATCTTGCCCGAAAACAAAAAAAGGCACCCGGCCTGTCACTGGCAAGCCGGGCGCCAACGGGATGAGGTCGAGAGGGGTGGGGCAAGCTGCAAGCGGGACGAGTCTTACTTCCCCGCGATCCGATAGCTCCACCCATTCAGATGGCCGTATTGCCCGCCGTAGTCGAACCGGCCGCAGACCCGCGCCGGGCAGAATTTGGCGGGCGGCGTCCCCACTTCGGTGCAGTTGGGTTCTGCTTCGATCTGGGCTCGTTCCAGCCAGATGGCCGGCTCGGTGAGATACAGGGCGCCATCGCGCTCGACCGTATCCTGGCCGAGGGCCTCGACCTCGAAACTGCTCAGATAAACGCCGTTCGTGCAGATGTCTTGACCGGCGTAGGTGGCGGGCGCCGTCATCAGGTCACCGAAGGGTACATCCGCCGTTGGCGGCGAGGCCGGGGTGGGAGTGGCAGGCGGCTGGGTGGGCGGGGCGGCGCAGGCGCCAAGCAGGATGATGAGGGGAATCAGATAACCAATCATACGGTGTTTCATGGGGCATAACTCCACAGAAGAGAGCAAAGCACGGATCGGACAGCATCGAACCATCGCTTTCCAGACGTCGCTCCTGCTTGCTGGGTTCCGCAACCGCCCATTGAACTGACTTCAGTTTAGCGCCGCCTGCGGCAGCACCGCCCTATAGGCCTGGAACACATCCACCTGCTGCTCCATCTCCTGGCGGAACTGGCGGGTGTAGAGCCGATAGTAGCGCCCTTGCTGGCGGATCAACTCAGCGTGCGACCCCATCTCGATGATGCGGCCCTGCTCGATCACCAGGATGCGGTCGGCGCGGCGGATGGTGGACAAGCGGTGGGCGATGACGAAACTCGTGCGCCCCGCCATCACCTCCTCCATCCCGCGCTGGATCAGCGATTCGGTGATCGTATCGACCGAGCTGGTGGCCTCGTCCATGATGAAGATATCAGGCTCGGCCAGCACCGCCCGCGCCAGGCTGATCAACTGCTTCTGGCCGACCGAGAGCAGCACACCGCCCTCGCCCACCTGCTCGTCATAGCCTTTTTCCAGCGTGATGATGAAGTCATGGGCGCCGGCCAGCCTGGCTGCGGCCTCGATCTCCTCGTCGCTGGCGGCCAGCCGCCCATAGCGCAGGTTCTCGCGAATCGTGCCGGAGAACAAGTGCGGCGTCTGCAAGACGATGCCCAGCCGCGATTGGATGGCGTGCAGCGAGAGTTCAGTGTAGTCGCGGCCGCCGATGCGGATGACCCCGGCCTTGGGTTCGTAGAAACGGCAGATGAGGTTGATGATGGTCGATTTGCCGCTGCCGGTGGGGCCGACGATGGCGATGGTCTCGCCCTGGCGGACGCGCAGGTTGAAGCCGCGCAGCACGGGCTTGTCGGCGCTGTAATAGAAATCGACGCCCTCGAATTCGATGTCCCCGCGCAAGGTGCCGGGATCGAGCGTCTCTGCCCGGTCCTTCACTTCCGGCTCGGCGTCGATCAACGAGAACACGCGCTCGGCCGAAGCAATGGCATGTTGGGTCTCGGAATAGACGCGGGCCAGGTCCTGGATCGGCCACATCATAAAGGTGATATAGGAGACGAATGCCTGGATGCCGCCGATGGTCATCACCCCCGCCGCCGTCGCCATCTCGGCCTGCAAACCGCTGCGGACGACCACCGCCCCCACGGCAAAGGCGCTGATGATCTGCACCGCCGGCAAGAACAAGGCCGACAGCCAGGCAGCGCGATAGCCGGAGCCAAAACGCTGCTCGGAGAGGGCGGCGAACTCGGACAGGTTGGCGTCCTCGCGACCCAGGGCCTTGACCACGCGCACGCCGGTGATATTCTCGTTGTACTGGCCGGTGATCTTGGAGTTGAACTTGCGCACCTGCCGGAACTGCACCAAGATCCGCTTCTTGAACTGCACGGCCACCACCAGCAGGATGGGGATCATGGCCGAAACAATCAGCGTCAACTGCCAGTTGATGCGGGCCATGAAGAAGAGGGCGGCGCCGATATTCATCACCCCCCACACCACATCCAGCATCCCCCAACTGACCAACCAGGCGATGCGCTCGGAATCCGAGGTCAGCCGTGACATGATCCAGCCCACGGGCGTGCGGTCGTAGTAGGAGAAAGAAAGCTCTTGGAGATGGTTGAACATCTGGCGGCGCACATCGTATTGCACGCGCTCGCCCAGCACCCCGGCCAGGTAGATGAAGACGAAGACCGCCACTGCCTGGACGACGATGAGGACGCCGTACTGCGTCACGATGCCCACCAGCGCCGCGCGGTTGCCGGGCACGATGCCCTCATCCACCATGCGCTTGCTCAGGTAGGTGAAATAGGAGTCCGTGACCGAGACGAGGGCGATGGCCGCGAGGAAGCCGGCCACCATCGGCCAGTGCAGCTTCGTCTGCGCCAGCGTCCGCCAGAACGTCTGCCCGTTGAACTGCGAACTAAATTCTTCTTCTTCGAATTCGTGTGTATTGGCCATATTCTTTCAGAATGACACAAATAAAAGGAAACACAGATGCTACGTTCCCTGAGAGATCGGCGGCAAAAAACTCAAATCGCACCCAGGCGTACTCGCTCCGCCATCCACGGAACCCGGAACGCCTCGCACGTAGGCGTGCTCGCTCCACCAGCCACGGAACACGGAACACGGAACACGGAACAAACCTCACCCCCCCATCAACTCCTGCTCCAACGCCTCCTCGATCTGCGTCTGCACCTCGAAGATGCGGCGGTAGATGCCGTCGGTGTGGGCCAACAGGTCGGCGTGGCTGCCGCCCTGCACGATCCTGCCCTTGTCCAGCACCAGGATGAGGTCGGCGGTCATCACGGTTTGGATGCGGTGGGCGATGATGAAGGTGCTGCGCCCGGCCATGAGACGGCTCAACGCCTCCCGGATCTCGCCCTCGGTCTCGGTATCCACCGACGAGGTGGCGTCATCGAGGATGAGGATGCGCGGGTCGCGCAAGAGGGCGCGGGCGATGGCCACCCGCTGCTTCTGCCCGCCCGAAAGCGTGATCCCCTTCTCGCCCACCAGCGTGTTGTAGCCATCGGGGAAGCTGAGGATGCTGTCGTGGATGGCGGCGGCCTCGGCGGCAGCGATCACCTCATCCTGCGATACATCTCGGCCAACGCCGTAAGCGATGTTCTCGCCGATCGTGCGCGAGAACAAGAACGGCTCCTGCTCGACGATGCCGATCTGCGAGCGCAGGAAGTCGCGCGGGTAGTCCTTCAGCTCGACGCCATCCAGCCGGATGCTGCCGGCGGTGTAGTCGTAGAAGCGAGGCAGCAGATTGACGAGCGAGGTCTTGCCGGAGCCGGTGGAGCCGAGCAAGGCCACGCTCTGGCCGGGCGCGCAGTGGAAGCTGATGTGGTCGAGCACCGGCGCAGCCGCAGCATCGTAGGCAAAGCTGACATCTTCGAAGGCGATGTCGCCGCGCACAGGCGCCTGCGGCCGATGGCTGCCGGCAGTCAGCGGCTCCCGCTCCTCGGCGATGATCTCGGAGACGCGCCCGAACGAGACCAGCCCGGTGGAAGCCTGGACGATCAGTCTGCCCAGGTTGCGCATCGGCCAGATGATCCAGATCAGCATCCCGGCATAGGCCAGATATTCGCCCACGGTGATGCGGCCAGCAATGGCCATGAGGGCGGCGATGGTGAACCCGGCCAGCATCTGGGCGCCGCAGAGGATGTCGGAGCTGGGCCAAAACAACGAGTGCATCAGCATCAGCCGCCGGCCCATGCGGAACTTCTGATCGTTCTCGACCTCGAACTTGTCGCGTTCGTAGGCTTGCCGGGCAAAGGCTTTGACCACCCGCACCCCGCTCAGATTCTCTTGCAACACGGTCGATAGCCTGGCTTCCTGCTCCTGATAGGTTTCGTAGCGATTGGAGACGCGGCGGAAGAAGAAGATGGAGACGACGATGACCGGGGGGATGACGATGATCGAGATCAGGGCCAGCGTCAGGTCGAGATAGGCGATGGCGAGGAAGTTGACGAAGAAGAGCAGGAGGATGCGGCCCAAGCCGATGGCCTGGTCGGCATAGAAGCGGCGCACGGCCTCCACATCCGACGAGCAGCGTTGGATCAGCTCGCCGGTCTGCATGCGATCGTGATAGCTGAAGCTCAGGCGCTGGAGGTGGTCGAAGAGATAGTTGCGCAGCCGTTGGGCCGTGCGTTCGGCTGTTTCGGCCGACCAGCGCCCGCTGAGGAAGGTGAAAGCGCCTTCGAGCAGCGCCAGGCCGACGAAGCCCAGGCCCACCAGGGCCAGGATCTGCCAGCCGACGCCCTTCCCCAGTACATCGTCGACGAAATAGCTCAGCAGCAGGTAGGTGGCGGTCTTGGCCAGCGCGGCCAGCCCCAGCAAGAGGGTGGCAGCCAGATAGAGGCCCTGGTAGCCGGCCATCAATCGCCATAGCCCGACCAGACGGCGGCGTCCCAGGATATTCTTGAGGTCGAAAGTGGTGCGTTGACTGGTGGAGAGCACGATAAAACCTGCAACAGGTGATGACAAAACGACGAGGCAGAAAGCCCACACGACCAAGGGCAGAACATTTATTCTACAAGGAAAGGGGGCGGTTGCCAAGTGGCAGGTCGCAGGTCGCAAGTTGCAGAGCCTGTCCTGAGCACAGCGAAGGATGGCAGAGCCTGTCCTGAGCACAGCGAAGGATGGCAGGTGGCAGGTTCTTCGTTGATTGTTGACTGTTGATTGTTGACTGTTGAGAATGGTCATGCGACCGGCGCTGTTGTAGGATAGCGCCCGCCGAAACCATCGCCGCCGGCGCGGGGCTGGCCGCGCCTTTGACCGATCCGGAGGTTTGACCCGTGGAACAGAATGCCCTCGAAAAAGTCCTTAGCCAATTACGAGAGGTGCTGGAGCGCGACGATCTTCCCGCCGCCGCCGGCATCCTGGAACAGATGCACCCAGCCGACCAGGCCGACCTGTTCGAGGAACTGGCAGAGTCGGATCAGGTGGCGCTGCTACCCGAACTGGCTACTGAAGACTCGGCCGATATCCTGGAAGAGATGGACGAGGAGCAGGCGGCCGAACTGGTGGCGGCGCTGGATGTGCAGGATGCCATCCGCATCGTCGGGGAGATGGAGCCGGACGAGGCCGCCGACCTCCTGGGCGATCTGGAGCCAGAGCAGGCCCAAGAGGTGTTGGCGGGCATCGACGACGCCGATGAGGTGCGGCCGCTGATGCTCCACCCCGACGAGAGCGCCGGCGGCCGCATGACCTCCTCCTTTCTGGCCCTCCGCCGCCGCACCACCGTCGCCGAGGCGATCGAGGCGTTTCGGCAGTGGCGGCCCAGCGCCGAGACGATCTACTATCTGTACGTGGTGGATCGCTTCGGCAAGCTGGCGGGCGTCGTCAGTCTGCGCCAATTGCTTTCGGCCCCGCCCGCCGCCCTGATCATGGACATCATGGCGGCGGGGGTGGTGTCGGTGCGGGCTGGCGAAGACCAGGAAGAAGTCGCCCGACTGCTC
Organism: Caldilineales bacterium; assembly: GCA_019695115.1. Taxonomy (GTDB): domain Bacteria; phylum Chloroflexota; class Anaerolineae; order J102; family J102; genus SSF26. The sequence goes on from JAIBAP010000017.1 coordinate 70,931, forward strand.
CGCCGCCACAACTTCCTGGCCCTACCGGTGGTCGATGCCGATGACAAGCTCCTGGGCGTGGTCACGGTCGATGACGTGATGACCGTACAAGAGGAAGAGGTGACGGAGGACTTCCAGCGCTTTGGTGGGGCGCAGCCGCTCGACCGCCCCTACCTGAACACCGGCTCTTTGGTAGTTATGCGCAAACGCATCGGCTGGCTGCTGTTGCTCTTCCTCACCGAGACGCTCACCGGCAGTGTGTTGCGCCATTTCGAGAGCGAAATCCAGGCGGTCGTGTCCCTCTCGTTCTTCATTCCCCTGCTCATCGGCACCGGCGGCAATGCCGGCTCGCAGACCACCAGCACCATCATCCGCGCCCTGGCCCTGGGCGAGATCAATCTTGGCGACGCCCTGCGCACCCTCAGCCACGAAGTGTTGGCGGGCGTCTTGCTGGGTCTGGTGATGGCCTTGGTCGCCTACTTCCGCGCCCTCACCTGGGGCTCCGGCCAGCCGCTGGCCCTGACCGTTTCCCTCTCCATCTTCGCCATCGTCGTCTGGGCCAATGGGCTGGGTTCACTCCTGCCCATGCTGGCCGTCCGCCTGGGCGTCGATCCCGCCCTCGTCTCCGGCCCGGTGATGAGCACGATGGTGGATGCCACCGGGCTGTTCATCTATTTCACCGTGGCGGCGGTCATTTTGGGGCTTTCATAGGCAAGACGTTAACCAAAAAAGGAACGCCAGTCTGAAGGCCGTTTCACCGCAGGTGGTTAGACAGGTCGGCGGACCCTATCTGTTTAGCTGTCATATCCCTTGACAATATTATCGCGTCGTGTTAATATCGCGTTGTGATTAAGAGCTTTGTCGACTCAGAAACCGAGAAGGTTTTTCGTGGTAGATTCTCCCGGACTCTCCCACATGATATCCAGAGAACCGTGCGACGGAAGCTCATTTATCTGGACGAAGCTGATAATTTGCAGGACTTGCTCGCGCCACCTGGCAATCGGCTGGAAGCCCTTCAAGGTGACCGATCTGGTCAGCACAGCATCCGCATCAACGATCAATGGCGTATCTGCTTCGTGTGGAAGCAACCCCATGCCTACAACGTCGAGATCAACGACTATCACTCATTCCCATGACGAATCTACCCCCTGTTCACCCCGGCGAAGTGCTGCTCGAAGACTTCATGAAGCCGCTGGGCCTTAGCCAGTATCGGGTGGCGATGGACATCGGCGTTACACCATTGCGCATTAGCCAGATTGTGCATGGTAAGCGTGCCATCACAGTCGATACCGCCCTCCGTTTGGCGCGCTATTTTGGCACCACACCCGGTATTTGGCTGCGTTTGCAGGCCCGTTATGATCTGGAAGTCGCGCAGGAAAAGCTGGCGGATCAGATCAACCGTGAAGTCAAGGTATTGAGGCCGGTCGCCGCCTGACTTCCCCGGCGCGACCAGGTAGTTGCCTTCAACGCGCCGGCATGACCATCGGCCCCAACGGCCGCCCGCCCAAGACGTGCAGATGCAGGTGGGGCACGGTCAGGGCGGCGTCGGGGCCGTAATTGAGCAGCAGCCGGTAGCCCGATTCGCCCACGCCCTCCTCCTGGGCCACGCGGTTGGCGGCCCCGAACATGGCCGGGAGCAGGTCGGGCGCCAGGGCGCGGGGGTCGCGGATGTCGTCCACATGCCGGTTGGGGACGATCAGGATGTGGATCGGCGTCGCCGGATGGATGTCGCGAAAGGCGGTGACGGTTTCGTCGCGATAGACGACGGTGGCGGGGATGTCGCCGGCCAGGATTTTGCAGAAGATGCAGTCGCTCATGGCAGGATGTGGGCGGAGAGGAGGTGATCGGCGGGGTGGCCGCCCAGGTGGGTCAGATGGGCGGGGGTGATGCAGTTGTCCAGGCTGGTCGAGGCTTCGACGACGGTCTCGACGCGAAGGTAGTTGTCGGTGTAGCCCGACCACAGGCGCTGACCGTCGGGCAGGGAGGGGCCGGGGCCTTCCCACAGCACGGGCCGGGTCTGGCCCAGGTGGGCGGCGAGATGGTCGGCCTTCATGCCGGCGGCCAGAGCGTGCAGTTGGCGACTGCGGTCGTGTTGTGTGGCGGCCGGGATTTGGCCGCGCAGCCGGGCGGCCGTGGTGCCCTGGCGGGGCGAGAAGCTGAAGATGTGGATGTGCCCGAAGCCGACCTGCGGCACGAAAGCCATCGTCGCCGACCATTCGGCCTCGGTCTCGCCGGGGAAACCGACGATGAGATCGGTGGTGAGGGTGAGGCCGGGGATGGCCGCGCGGGCGGCTTCGACCAGGCGGGCGTAGGCGGCGGTGTCGCAGCGGCGGGCCATCCGGCGCAGGGTGCTGTCGCAGCCGCTCTGCAAGGGCAGGTGCAGGTGGGGCATCAGCCGGGGCGAGTCCCAGAGGGCGAGGAAGTCGGGCGGCAGGTCCCACGGCTCTAGCGAGGAGAGGCGAAGGCGGGGGATGGCCGTCTGCCGGAGGATGGCAGCGACGAGGGTGGCCAGGTCGGTCCCCAGATCGCTGCCGTAGCCGCCCAGGTGGACGCCGGTCAGCACGGCTTCCTGGTAGCCGGCTTCGTGGAGGGCGTTGATCTCGGCCACCACCGCGGCGATGGGGCGGCTGCGCTCATCCCCACGGGCGATGGTGACGATGCAGAAGGCGCAGCGGTTGCGGCAGCCGTCCTGCACCTTGACAAAGGCCCGTGTGCGGCTGCCCGGATAGACATGGGCGCCGTCGGGTTCGGCGGCCAGGCCGGGCATGGCGTCCAGGTCGAGCTGCTCGCCCACCAGCTCCACCAGCCGGTCTTTGTCGCCGTTGCCGACCACGAGATCGACGCCCATGAGCGAGGCCACGGCGGCTGGCTCCAGTTCAGCGTAGCAGCCGGTGACGACCAGGCGGGCGCTGGGGTTCTGGCGGTGGAGGCGGTTGACGAATTGCCGCGATTTGCGGGCGGCCTCGGCTGTGACGGCGCAGGTGTTCAGGAGCAGCACCTGGGCGCGTTCGGGCGAGGGGGCGATGCGGTGGCCGGCGGCCTGAAAGCCGCGCGCCCAGGAGGCGATTTCGGCCTCGTTGAGCCGGCAGCCGAGGGTGGTGAGGAAGACGTCCATGGCGACAAGTCTACCACAGCCAGACAGGAACAGCGCCCAAACGTTGACCCGACATGGGTGGGAGAAAGATGGGCCAGGAAACGGTTCCATCTGCCGCCAATTGGTGATGACTTTACTTACATTTGGGCCACAAGGTGCGAGAATACAGTCGTTTTGTCAGCGGGGGGCGGTGTTCGCTTCGTTCAGACATGCTGGCAGCATTGGGGCCTGCGACCGTGCAGATATTGTTCTGGGCGAGAACCTTGCTCAGAACGAGTACGGCAAGTTCGACAGATCAACCTATCATCTCAAACCCACCATTGCGAGGTTTCTCATGTGGCGTCGAATCAAAGCGGGCGGGCTTTTCACCGTTCTCGTCATCGTCTGGCTGCTGTCCTCAGGCCTTCCTGTGCAGGGCGTGGCTGTCATGGAACCGGACGCCGTTTTCAGCGCGCCCACCACGTCCAGTCCCATCACTTTGTCGGCCGATAAGTCGTGGGTGTGGAGCGTCAACCCGGACGATGACAGCGTATCGATCATCAACGCCGGCCTCGATACCGAGGTATTCCGCATCCACGTGGGCGACGAGCCGCAGAGCGTGGCCGTCGATCCCAACAACCAGTACGCCTATGTGGCTAATGCCGCCGAGAACTCGGTGACGGTGATCCGGGTAACAGGCACGGCGCCCTTCGGCGCGGTAGTCGAAGAAACCCTGACCACCGGCGCTGAACCGTGGAACATCACCATCTCGCCCGACGGCAAGCGCGTCTATGTGGCCAACAGCGCCCAGGATACAATCACCGTGATCAAGGCCGATGTCGTTTTCCCCACCCTGCCCACGATCATCGGCAACATCGATCTGCAGAACAGCGCCTGCAATGCCGGCGACCTCAACCGCCGCTTCCAACCGCGCGGCCTGGCCATCAGCCTCGACAACAGCCAACTGTACGCCACCCGCTTCCTGTCCTTCACCAAGACCGGCGGCGCCCAGGCCACGAACGATGGCAAGGAGGGGGTTGTCTGCCGGCTGGACATCAACACCAACGCCGCCAGCATCGGCGCCAGCGTCAACGGCTTTACACCCATCACCCTGGCTGCTCATGCCAGCGGGTTTGGGAATGAGATGGCGTACCCTAACCAATTGCAAAGCATCGCCATCCGCGGCAACAAAGCCTATGTGCCCAATATCGCTGCTGCGCCTGCGGCCCCGCTTCGGTTCAACAACGACACCCACGCCTTTGTAAACATCATCGACGGCCTCGACGACTATTCGCAGAGCGACGGCGGCGCCCTGAATCTGCATTTGGGCGCCCGCGTGCCTGAGGCCGGCAAACCCAAGCTGTTTTTCGCCAACCCGTGGGCCATTGCCTTCACCACCCAAAGCGGCGCCGGCAATGCCTATGTCGTCTCGGCCGGCAGCGACCTGCTGGTGAAACTGAACGTAGACGCCAGCGGCGTCATCTCCTTTACCAACGGCGTCAGCACCACCCGCACCATCGACCTTGACGACCCGAACAACCCCACCACCAGCGACCGCAACGCCGGCAAGAACCCGCTCGGCATCGCCATCCGCGATACAGGCATCCCCAGCCAGCGCAAAGCCTATGTGATGAACTATGTCTCGCGCAATGTCTCGGTGGTCAATCTGGCCACCGACTCGGTGGCGGCGGTGATCAACCTCACCGACCTACCCATCCCCAACTCGCAGGATGAGCAGCTTCAGGTCGGCAAAGAGATGTTCTTCTCCGCGCGCGGGAATTTCGACCGCCCGGCCGGTGCAACCGTCTCCACCACCAACCGGCTGTCGAGCGACGGTTGGCAAAACTGCGCCAGTTGCCATTTTGCCGGGTTGACCGACGGGAATATCTGGGCCTTCGCGGCCGGGCCGCGCAAGTCGGTGCCGCTGAATGGCACCTTCAGCCCGCACAACCCCGACGACCAGCGGCTGTTGAACTACTCGGCTATCTTCGACGAAGTGCAGGACTTCGAATTGAACATCCGCAACGTCTCCGGCCCTGGCCCCATCTTCGCCGGCCCGCCACCTTTGCTCGACCCCAACCACGGTCTGCTGATCGGCGATAACGGCGATATCAACGCCGCGCCGGCAGTCGTCAATGCTTTTGCCAAGCCGAATACCGGGCGGCCTCAGCTGACAGTCACGCTGCCGGGGAGTACGAAAGCCTGGTCGGCGCTAGATGCGCTGCAGGAGTGGGCGCGCTTCGGCATCCGCACGCCAAACGGCGCCTTGACGGCTTCTGAGCTGACCGCGGGTGGAGGAAACGCTAGCGGTGGTCTCAATGCAACCGATGTGGCCTTGGGGCGCCGCCTCTTTTTCCAGGCCGGCTGCCAGCTCTGCCACGGCGGCAGCAAGTGGACGGTGAGCAACAAGGATTTCGCCTCGCCACCCGCGGCCAGCCAGATCGCGACCGAGAATCCCCCCACCGCCGCCGCCGTCACCGCGCAGTATCTCGCCCGCTTCCTGAGCGACATCGGCTCGTTCAATCTCAATGTGGCCGGCAGCGGCAATGCGATCCCCGGCGCCGCCGCCGTTGGCGGCAGCGAAAAGGCCGCCGACGGCAAGGACGCATTGGGTGCCGACTATGATGGCAACGGCAGTGGGGCCGGGTATAACATCCCGTCCTTGCTCGGCGCCAACGTCCTCCAGCCTTACTATCACAATGGCGCCTGCGAAACGCTGGCCTGTGTGCTGAACGATGTCAAGCATCGCACAGCCAACAACACGCGACCGGATGTCTTGGGCAGCAGCGCCAACCGGGCGAGGCTTGTGCAATTTCTCAGGAGCCTGGATGACCAGACGGTCTTTCCGACAAATCTGATCATCAATACTCACGACGTCTTTCTCGACCCGCCCACGGTTTTCAAAGGCTCGACCGTCACGGTCGGCGTCAATGTCTCCTTGTTCGGCGCCGTGGCCGATCTCGAACCATTTTCGGACACGCTCAAGGTCAGGTTTACCGCTCCCGGCCTCGACGCCGAAGTGCCGGTGCCTGCCTTCAGCCAGGACTTCGGCCAGGCAACGGTCACGACATCGTGGACGGTTCCGAGTCAGGCCGGGTTGGCGGCGATCAGTGTGCAGGCAGATAGCGGCGGCGTCTTTGCTGAGGCCGATGAACAAGACAACACCGCTCTGCGCAGGGTCTTGATCCGTAACCCACAGGCTGACACGACACCGCCGGCTGTGGCGACCAACGGGATCAAGATCAGCGATGATGACCCCTTCGACGAGAATGATCCCATTGCCACCACGGCGGACGTGAGGGTTCGCATCACGGCCAGCGACAATGCCGGCGGCAGCGGCTTGGACAAATACTGCATCGTCAACTACTACTATGATGTCGTGCGCCGGCGTTGGGTCGAACAGCCCTGTGGTTTCGAGCCGCTGCCGGCGCCCGATTCGCAGGCGGGCGACCTCTTCACCTACATCGTTGCTGCCACCCTGCCCCCGCGCGAAGGCGTCGCCTATGCCTTTGTTTGGGTCAAGGACAAAGCGGGCAACGTCTCGCGTACACCGGGCTTCGACGTGATCAGTTTCCTCCCCGGCCCAACGACCAATATCAACATCAACCGCAACGATGTGCGTCTCTTCCGTCTGACGCTGACGCCAGGCCAAGCGCTTAGCTTCACCATCTCGGTCTTGTCCGGCGATGTGGATGTGTCAGTTTTCGATAGCGTGTTCAGCAATGCCAACCGCATCGCCCTCAGCGCCAACAACGGCGCCCAAACCGAAAACGTGAACTTTACGAACACGTTCGGGGCCACGCGCACCTTCCAGATGGAGATCAGGGCCGTCGCCAACAGCCGTTTCCGCATCGCCTACCAAGAGTCTCTCGCGGCGGTAGCGGAGGACGCCGCGCAGCCGTCCGGCCCCACTAACACCGGCGACCTGAACAGCGGCGCTCCGCTCGTCTCCGGGCCGCCAGCGCAACAGACGTCCATCGACGAAGCTGATCCCATCTACCTGCCGGTGCTATGGTACTTCAAGTAGACGAGCAGGTGAACCGATGGGACGAAGACACGCCCCTGCAGAGCCTCGATGATGGCCGGGTTTTTCGCGATCGATGTCTACTGGCTGACAGCCGTCTTCGGCGGGCGCAAGCATTGACCCAGGTGTAAACAGAGCAGGAAGTGAACAGTTTTTGGTCTGGCAAGCGAGCAGAAAGGTGGGATAGGCTAGGGCCATCGAGGAAAGCAATCCTCGGCCCACAGCCGTTCACCATTCAGGAGACGACGTCCATGTTCAGCCGGCCAATCCCGCTCAGCTTTCGCCACTCACTTCAGACCATCCTCCTCGCCTTTCGCATCTGGCGGGCACAGATGAAGCTGGGCCTGCCGGTCTCTGAGCTTGACTATCTCGGTCTGCTCTAACGGAGGCAACCATGTCTGCACGCCTGTTCTTCTTCTGCCCCATCTGCTTTGCCGCCAGCCGCCACGAAGACCTCTGCCACGAGCACGAGATGGTCGCCATCCTCTTGCAGCCGGCCGACGACCTTCAGCGCCGGCCGCTCAGCGACGACGAGGGCCATCTGCTCTCCCACGCCCCGCGCTGGTTCCTGGAAGCGACGCGCCCTACCGTTCGTCTTGCCGCCGGCTGAGTAAATCGGAGGGCAGGACCCAGTGATCCTCGCCATCACGCTGGCCTTTGCGGCCCGCTCGGCGCTGGTTGGCAAGGGGCGCGAGTGACGGGCATCGGAGACGGGGTTACTGCATGGGCGGGCGGGGGTGCTACAATGCCTTCGCTCGTCAGGACGAAAGGCAAAGGTCAGGACGGGTTGCTTATCCCCCCACCCCATTTCCCCAGGAGATTGCAAACATGGCAGTTCGACATGCCGAGGCCATCTGGCACGGCACGCTCAAAGAAGGCGCTGGTACGATGAAAGTGGCCAGTGGCTATTTCGATGTCCCGTTCACCTTCGGCTCGCGCTTCGAAGAGGACAAAGGCACCAACCCCGAAGAACTCATCGGCGCCGCCCATGCCGGTTGCTTTTCGATGTTCCTCTCGTCGCTGCTCACCAACGCCGGCTATCCCCCCACCCGTGTGCACACCACCGCCACCGTCCATCTGCGTCAGGGGCCGACCATCACCCTTATCGAGCTAAAGACCGAGGTTTCGGCGCCAGGTCTGGAGGATGCCAGGTTGCAGGAACTGGCGATCGAGGCCAAGTCGAAATGCCCCGTCTCCAAGGCGCTGGCCGGCGGGCCTGAGATTCAGCTTACCGCACAACTGGTCTGAGCGCTTTCAATCCAGAAGCGAGGGGCGACCCGCCAGGGTCGCCCCTCGTTTTTTGCCTCATCCCACCGCAAAGACGGAACACTGGCGGCGCTGGCGGATGTCCAGCACCTCGATGTCGCTCGCTGCCAATGCCTGCCGCAGGGCCTCGGCGTTGGCGCCTTCCTCCTTCACCAGCAGGCGCTTGTGCAGGCCGTCGGCTTCGTTGACGGTGACGAGTGTGATCACCCGGCCGCCGTGCTCGTTCACCAGCCGGGCGGTTTCGGCCACCACCCCGGTCTGGCGTTCGGCCCGCAGTTCGAAGCGCAATCCCGGCACATCGCCGCCGCTGAGCATGGAGACAAAGGTGCGGAAGATGTCGCTCTCGGTGACAATGCCCACCAGCTGGTCTCCCTCCATCACCGGCATGGCGCCGAATTTCTTCTCGTTCATCACCCGGGCCACCTCTTCCAGCGGGCAATCGGGGGCGATGACGTAGACCGGGTGGGTCATGAAATCACGGGCCTGAAGCTTGTCGAGCAGGGCGTTGACCTCCCATCGGCTGAGGGTGGTGGCGGGCGAGGGCAGATTGGCCATCAGGTCGTGGTCCGAGATGATGCCCACCAGACGGCCGTTGTCCATCACCGGCGCCCGGCGGATCCTGTGCTCGCGGAAGATTTTGTCGATTTCGGGCAGGGTCATCTGGGGTGAAATCGTGATTGGGTGCGGGGTCATGGCATCGCGGACCAACATGGCAGCCTCCTGAGGGGATAATGTGTGGCAGAAACGGCAATTGTGATGATGATGCCAATGATACCGCCTGGCTGGCGAGATCGACAACTGCGCCAAAGCGCCTGGCTGCATCCGCCTGGCTGCCGGTTCAGTTGGCGCAAGACCCGGCGCGGTACACCGTGACCGTCCGCTCGAAGTCGTTGGCCACATAAAGCCGTCCATTCAGCAGGGCCAGACCCTGCCCGCCGTGCTCGACCGTCTGCAGACCCACCGACATCTGGCCCAGGAAGGCGCCGGTGGCGAGGTCGAGGACGTAGAGCACGCTTCGGGCGGCGTCCACGGCGTAGAGTTGATCGGTGGCGGTGTTCACGGTTAGGGCATAGGGCGCGCCGGGGGCGACGAAGGTGGCCGTCACCTTGCCCAGGTTGGTATCGACGACATAGATGCGCCCCAGCCCGGGATGGCTGACATAGAGCAGCCCTGTGCGGCCATCGGCGGCCATGTAGGTGGCGCCGGCCGGCACGCCCGCCATCTGGGTGACGATGGCCCCGCCCGCCGAGATCGAGACCAGACCGGTGGCGCCTTCCTGCCGCGTGACCCAAATGCGGCCGTTGTACGACAGCACCAGCGACGGCCGGCCGCTGAGGGCGACCGTGTTGGTGCGAGCGCCGCTGATGGGGTCGTGGATGGTGACGGTGTCGGAGTCGAAATTGGCGACATAAAGCCGGTTGTCGGCGCCGACCGCCAATCCCCACGGCATCGCCCCCACGTTGAAACGGGTCAGGAGCCGGTCGTCGCTGAGATCGAAGATGGAGACGGAGTTATCATTGCGGTGGCTGACATAATAGCGATTGTTCCAGACGGCCAGGCCGTTGGGCAGCACGCCGCCGCTGGTGTGCGAGCCCAGCACGTCTTGCGTCTGGTCGTCCACCACCGCCACGGCGCTGATGTCGTACAACCCGACCAACACCCGATTGCCGGTGGCGATCAGGGCCTTGGGCGCACCCGATAGCGGCAGAACGCTCTCCAGGCTGGGCATACACACCTCGCCGCCGGGCGTGGCCGTGGGCCGGGGTGTGGGCGTGGCCGTGGGCTGGGGCGTGGGTGTGAAGGTGGGGGTGGGTGTGGGGGTGCGGGTGGGGGTGGGTGTGGCGGTGGCCGTGGCGGTAGCCGGGGGCTTTTCCTTGTCGAACCGCAACACCGGCAAGAAATGCTGGAAGTCGCGCGTGGCTGCCAGGTCGTAGAGGAAGCTGCCGGCAGCATCGACGCTATGCGGACGTGTGACCATGACGTAGAAGACGCCGCCGGTCGGGGCCTGCCAGTCGATCACCGACCAGGGCGCGCCCGGCCCGGCGTTGTCGCTCCGTCGCAACTCGCGGCCGTCGGCATCGTAGAGGACGAGCAGGGTGTCGCCGCCCGGTGACAATCCCTCGGTGGCGAAGCGGTAGTGCACCCCGGCCTCGGCCACGAAGCTGAACCAGTCCTGGTCGTTGGCCGGATAGTAGCTGCGCTCGACCAGCCGGCCGGGGATGGTGAGGGTGTTCGCCTGCTGCCGGATATCGTTCGGCTCGCCGGCGTCGGGGCCGATGATCTGGATCAGCAGCTGCGGGCTGATGTTGTTGGCCGGGTTGCCATCCTGCCAGCTGGCGCTGGCTTCGGCGCTGACAGCGAAGGCCCCTAGCGCCGCGCCTTCGGCCAGCACACCGGTGATCTTCAGTTCCACGCTGGCGCCGGCCTTGATCTCGCCCAGGCCGAAGCGAGAGGGGGGGCCTGGCTCAATCGTCACCGGCCCGCTTTCGCTGCTGGCTGTCAGGTCGCTGAGCGGCGGCAACGAGACCGCAACGCTGACATCCGGCGCTGGCATCTGGCCCAGGTTGCGAACCCGATAGCGCAGGGCCAGGAGGTCGCCCGGCGCCAACGGCTGCGCCGGCCCGGCCACCGGCTCGATGGCCAGGTCGGTGGCGGCCAGGCCCAGGTTCAGGGCGGGGTCGCCCAGCAGGACGAAGGTGTCGAGCAAATCCTGGAAGATGCCCAGCGCATCGCCGGTGTAGAGTTCCAGTTTCCCGGCCTCGACCAGCGCCCCCAGGTTGGTCTGCCCGTGTTGGAACAGGGCGCTATAGAAGCCCCGGTGCATGAAGTCATGGCCGTGGGCCACACCCAGCCCGGTGGCCGCCCAAACCGCCACCGCCCCGCCCGACGGGTTGCGCAGGAGGGTTTCAGCTTGGGAATCGCCGCCGATCTCGTGGAAGCGGCCATCGAGACAGGTCATGGAAAGGTGGACGGGCAGGCGGGGGCCATTGGCCAGGTTGCTGGAGTCCTCGACCCGAAAGACGAATTCTGAGGCCCAGTGCTGCACCTGCCCGTGGCCAGTGTAGTTGCTGAGGAAGAGGCCGCTGTTGAAGGCGCTGATGATGTCGGAGCGAGCGGCGATGGACGAGGTGTGCGTGACACCCAGGTAGATTTTCTGCTTCTCATCGGCATACGCCCCGGCGGGCAACAAATGGTCGGCCACCTGGTCCGACAGGGCGGCAAAGTCGCCGGCCGTGTCGGCGTTGTCGGCCACGAACAACACCCGGTTCTTCCAGTCGCCCGGCCAGGGCTGTGTTTCATACTGCACCGTCTTGTTGACCATGGTCGTTACTTCGGCGGGGCTGTTGGCCGGAAAACGACCGATGTAGAGATCGGGGAGGGCGTCTGCGCCCGCGACCGTGACCAGGCGGTTGTCGGTGGCCGTTTCTTTCAGGAAAGGGTCCACCAGGGCCAGCAAGGGCGGGATGTAGTTCTTCTTGTCGCTGCCTTTGTAGTTGAGGGGGTCGTAGGTGCCATCGCCCACTAACAGCACATAGGCTGGGGCCGGCGCCTGCCAGTTGTGGAAGGCATAATCGAGGAAGGAGCGGATGGCCTCGGGCGTGGCTTCGCCGTCACTGAATTCGTCGTAGATGTCCTGTACGTCGATGATCAGCACGCGCAGGCCCTGGCTCTGGCGATAGGCGCCCAACGGGGCGATGGCGTTCAAGAAGTCGGCGTGGCTGATGATCAGGTAGTCGGCCTGGTTGTCGGGCGAGCGATAGGTGGTGGCCGCGTCGCCGCTGATCGCGGCCGGGCGCAGCCGGCGGGCCGGGGTCTGGGTCAGGAAACGGGTCGCAGCCGGGCTATCATCGCTGAAGCTGAACACACCCCCGGCCAGGACGCCGCCTTCCAGCCGGATGGGCCGGGTCGGGTCGCTGAGGTCATAGGCCTCCACCGGTTCGCCGGCAAAGCTGCCCACCTGGAACAAGTCCCGTCCGCCCTGGTCGCGGCTGAAGATCAGGCGGTCGTCGAGCGCCTGCAACTGGCGCGGGTAGGTCAGGCGGAAGAAATTGACGTAGCCGACGTCGGTGCTGGCGCCGGTGTCGTCGGGTGCGAAGACCTTGATGACATTGTCTCCCTCATGCAGCCACTCGCTGGGGAAGCTCATCGTCTCATCCATCATCTCCTGACCGTCCCAGGCGTCGCTGCCTACCTGTTGGTCGTTGACATAAAAAACGAGACGGTGGTCGGGGTCGATGCCAAACCAGGTTGTGAACCCGCGGGCCGTGACGCGCAAGGTTGCCGTCAGGCCGGGCAGGGGGGCAGTGATGGGGACGGTGTAGGTCAGTGTGTCGATGGGGTTGCGCCCGCCCACCTGGTATCGATCCCAATACCAGCGGTCGGCCTCGCCCGAAGGCGGCACCGAACTGAGATAGGTGGTGTTGCGCTCGATGTGGTCGGTCTGAACATAGCCCGAAACCAGGTCGCCCCCGCGTTGCGGCTCGACATTGCGACCGCTCATGCGCAGACCCTCGCCCGCTCCCCACGAAAGCCAGTAGACCCTTTCGCGCGTATAGCGACTGGTGGAACCCTGGCCGAAGAACAAAATCACATCGCCGGGGTCGAAGCGCCCGTCGGCTTCGCCTTCGACGACGATGGCGCGTTCGACGCCCTGGCTTTCCAGGCGGAAGGTGCGGGGGACGATCTTGGACAGATTGGCGCCCGTGGCGGCGATGTCGTTATAGGTGATGGCATAGATCCCTTCGCGATCGGTATGGATGCGCAGCCGGGTGGGGGGCAGGCCGCCGCCAGAAACAGGCGCTGCGGGTGCAGCCAGCGCCGCGGGCGACAGCGAGGCCGCGGGCTGGCGCCAGACGCGGGCCTGCTCGTAGTTGATCAGCGACTGCCGGAACAGCGGCTCGAAGTAGGGATCCGGGCGGGCAGGGGAGGGCGACGGGGTGCGGGAGAAAGTGACCTCGACCCGCAGCCGCTGGTGGAGGCGCAATTCGCGGTTGGCCCGGTACTCGAAGGGTTGGAAGGTCAGGCGCACCAGGCGCTGGTCGCGCAGGAAGCCGGGTTCGGCGAGCACCACTGGCGCATAATCGGCGGTGGTGGTGGCGGTGGCGGGATAGACCTGTTCTGTGCCGATGTAAGTCGGTTCTGCCGACGCCGCCTCGTCCTCAGCGGCGCTTTCTGGCTGCTCGAAGGGGATCGGCTCCAGCCACACCGCCGCTTTGGCCGTCTGCACCCTGTCCTCTATCAGCCGCAGACTGACCTCGGCATCGACCGGGATGCCGATCAGCACCGATTGGGCGGGCAGGCGGGCCTGGCCGGGCGCACCGGTGAAACCGTAGGTGGGGTCGGCTACGGTCAGGCGCTGGGCGCCGGGAACAGTCGGGCTGGGCGAAAGCGTGAAGGCGGGCGCTTCCAGGGTCAGCGTCAGTCCGTTCGGGCGGGTGTCGGTCAGGTGGACGCCGGGCGAGGGCGCGGACTGCGTGGCCTCGCGGCCCAGGAGCAGAAGCCCGGCGAGAGCGACCAACACAAAAAAAAGGGGCCGCACCAGGCGCCCGGAAAAGAGTCGGAACCAGCGTAGGGCTGGCGTCGTCGAAATCATCTTGGTAGCTACCGAAAGGGCGGCGTTGCTTGGCCCAGCACGGGCCGGCGTTTATAATGCCGCACTACAGCTTACTTTAGCATGATCAAGCCGGATGTCCAGTCGTTTCGGCGAACAGTTGGCTTACGATTGCATTCTGACGATCCTGACGCCGGCAGACCGCCCGGCGATACGCTTCCAGCCCCGGCAAAGCGTGGTTCATGCCCCGCCTCTGCCGGCGCCCCACCTCCGTTCGCTTCCCCAAACCCCCGTCAGCCCGCGCAAGCAGCCGGGCTGTGTTCAGAAATAGCCGCTCGAATCGGCGCGCACGACCTTTTCTCGATAGTTTTCGATGTAGTTCAGCAAATCGTTCTTCAGGTTCGCCCACTTGCGCTGGCGCGTCGCTTTTTGCAGGGCGGCTTCATCCGCCACATCGAGGATGACCATGATCTGCGGGACGCGGCCGTAGGTGGTGAAAAAGACATCGCTCGGAGGCAGGCCCAGTTCGACCAGGCCGGGCGCCAGGCGATCGTTGATGAACTCTGAGTATTCTTGTTCGCGTCCGGGCCGAATGTCCCAGGTCATGATCATCTTCAGACGTGTCACAAGGCTGCGCTCCTTCGCCGGGGCAGAAATAAAGGATCGACAGCATAGCAGATGGGCGGGCGGGACGCAAGGCCGGGGCGAGGGCCGCGTGTTGCCTGTAGCGTGCGGCGTGTCTGCTTGCTGGCGAGGGTGGCGGCCAGGAATCATGCTGGTCTGCCTGGCGGCGCTGTGGTTCTTCCTCGCCCCCGTCGCCCAGGCCCAGGAAGGCTATCCTGGCGGCTACACCCTCATGCCGCTCGAGCCGGGGCCGGTGCAGTTGCTGTCGCTGATGGTCGATGCCAGCATCCGCGATGACGGCGCCCAAGCCGTGGTCGATGTACAGGTGGTGTATCGACTACACAACACCGATAAAAACCAGCCCCGCCCGCTGCGGGTCGCCTTCCCTGGCTACGCGGTCGAGGGGCCGCCGCCGGAGTCGTTTTCGTTGCAGGCCGCCGGCCGCGACATCGCCCTGCGCCAGGGCCAGCAACAATGGTGGGTGGCAGAAGTCACCCTGGCGGCGGACGAACGGCTGAATCTGAACCTGACCTACAGCACACCCCTGGGCGCAGGGCCGTTCGTCCGTTTTCGCTATCCGCTCGACCTCACCGCCCGGCTATGGCCCGGCCGCCTGGAGAGCGCCCGCTTCACCCTCGGCTTTACCCAGCCTCCGAACCCGCAATCGTGGCTGCAACTGACGCCGGAAACCTACAAACAGACGGCGGAATCGATCACCTGGTCGTATGACACGGTCGATCCCGATGCCCCCATCGATTACTGGCTAATGCGGCCGGCGATCTGGGAGCAACTGCGGGCCGCCCGGCAGGCGGCGGTGGCCTCTGCTTCGGCGGCGGCTCAGTTCGATCTGGGGGCCGTGTACACCCAGCTGGCCACCGGCGCCGGTGAGGTGGCCGTCTTCGACCGCTACTTCCCGCTGGCCGTGGCGGCCTATCATCGCGCCCAGGAACTGGCGCCGGCTGAACCCGCCGCCTACCTGGCCCTGGCCGAGCTGTATCGTCTGCGCGCTGCTCGCTCCGACCCGCCCGACCCCACCTTCGGCGCCCTCGCCACCGCTCAATTGGCCGCCGCGCTGGAGAACGGCGTCCAAGACCCGTCGCTGGCGGGGCAAGTGGCGGCGGAGTATGCCGATCTCATCGCCTCGGCCCGGCAGCGGGGCGACTTCGCCGCCGCCGGCGCCTATCTGTCCCGGCTGGAGGCGCTGGCGAGCCGCAGTCAGGCGCCGCTAGAGACCGAGGCCATCGCCGCCGAAAGACGGCGGCTGGGCATCGAGTGGGCGGCGACGACGTTGCGCCAGCAAGGCCCCGCTGCTGCCCGCGCCGCACTGGCGCAGGCGCTGGGCGCCGATGCCGCCACGGCCCTGGCCCTGCCCTTTGCCCGCCTCCAATCGCTCCAGGCTGCTGTCAGCACCCAGCCTGGGCGCAGACAGATCGAACTGACGCTCAGCCCGCGCGGGGCCGAGGGCGAGGCGCTGGTGCAACGGCTGTACGAGGGGCTGGCCCGTAGCAAGGCCGCCACCGTAGCTCTGATTGGCGCCCAACCTCCCGTCATCCAGATCGACATCCCGTTTGTGGATGGCGCCGATCTGCGCCAGCGCCAGCAAACCCTGGCCGCGTCCATCGACCCGGCCGATGTCGAGTGGTCGGGGCTGTTGGCACTCTTGCAGCCGCACGCATTGGACTGGACGCACCGCGATGAGCGCTGGCGGACGCGGGATATCTACGCCGAAACCATCAGCCTGGCAAATGCAGGCGAGCAGATCGAGGCGCAGGCCATCAACCTGGAACAAGCGGCGGCGAGTGTCGATCCCTCGCACCCTCTGGCGCCGGTGCTGCCCGATCTCCTGGCTGCCGAAGCGGCGATCTGGCGGCAGCTGGCGCATAACCAGCACGCCCGCTTCACCCTGACGCTGTTCCCACGCCCCGGCGCCGCCCTGGAGCGGACATGGGCCGTCTCCTCCGCCGCGGCGGTGACGATGGCAGGTCAGGCGGCGCAGTATCGGCCCGAACGCTTTGTCTGGGCTGCAGCGGCGGTGTGGGCGGCGGCGCTGGCGCTGACCGCGGCGGCGTGGTGGGGGATGAGGGGTGAGATGTGAGGGGGGGCGTGTTCCGTGTTCCGGGAAAGCGTCGATGTCTTCTCACGTTTCACGTTTTCACGTTTCACGCTTCACGCTTCACGACCGTCCGGCGGCCAGGGTTGGCCGAGGAAGGCGACGAGGAGCTGGACGGCGTGCTCGATATCGGCCTCCGCCACCATCTCGGAGTGGGTGTGGAGATAGCGGCAGGGGATGAGCACCCCGCCCGCGATCACGCCCCCGCGCACCGTCTGGATAGCGGCGGCGTCGGTGTAGCCGTGGGGGAAGACTTCGAGCTGGTAGGGGATGTCGTGTTGGCGGGCCGTCTGCACCAGAGCCTCGCGCAGCCGCGGGTGGGCGATCATGCCGCTGTCTGCCACTTTGATGGCCGGGCCGCCGCCCAGCCTGGCGGCCAGACGGGTGGCGGGCCGGGGCGTGTCCCCGGTGGCCGTCAGGTCGATGGCCAGGCCGATGTCCGGCTCCAGCTCGAAAGCCGCCACGCCCGCGCCCCTCGTCCCGAATTCCTCTTGCACGGTGAAGGTGAAGGTGAGGTCGTGGGGCGATGACTTCAGGCGGCGCAGAACCTCGACCAGCACGGCACAGCCCACGCGGTCATCCAGCCCCCCGCCGACGATGCGGCTGCCCATCTCGTCATAGGGCCGCACGAAGGCCGCCACCTCGCCCACACCGCACTCGGCTTCGCCGACGTCGATATACCAGCGCCCGATCTCGGGCAGCTCGCCGTCCATCAACTCCGCCCTGATGCCGCCATCATGGCTGACCACGCCCAGGGCGCCGTTGGCAAAGCGCACGCGCCCGCCCAAGAGGATTTTGGGCGTGACATAGCCCACAGCCGCAAAGCGCAGCAGGCCGTTTTCTTCGCGATGGGTGACGATCAGCCCGATCTCGTCCATGTGCGCGGCCAGCATGATGCGCCTGCCGCTGCCATCGCCGCGTTTGCGCACGTACAAGTTGCCCATCGTATCGGTTTTGACCTCGTCGGCCCAGGGCCGGGCATGGCGGAGGATGATCGCTCGCACCTCGTCCTCGAAGCCGGAGGGGCCATAGGCGGCGACCAGTTCCCGGATCAGATCCTTCACGTGATGGTTTCCTTTTGGTCGAAAAGCCCGTCGATGCCGGGCAAGGCGGCGCGTAGCAGCGCCAGGCCGTTGTGCAAGTCGCTCAACTCGGCCACCGCCGCCGGCCCGTGGATGTAGCGGCAGGGCGTGGAGACGATGGCGATGGGGACGGGGCGATGGCGCCCATAGCCGGCCGCATCGGTGCCCCCCACCGCCGGCTGTTTGAATTGATAGGGGAGGCCGTGGTCGGCGGCGGTGCGGATCAGATGCTGCAAAAGCCGCGGGTGGGCGATGGCCGAACGGTCGCGTTGGGTTAGGGCCGGGCCGTGGCCCAGACGGGTGGTCGGCGGCGGGCGGTCGGCGTTCAGGGGGCCGGGCAGGTCGTCGCAGACGGTGCCCTCCAGCACCAGCACCACATCCGGGGCCAGATGGTGCCCGGCGCCGTAAGCCCCGCGCAGCCCGATCTCCTCCTGCACGGTGAAGATGCCAAAGAAATCGAACGGCTGCCGTTCTGCCGCCAGCAGCCCGATCAGGGTGAGACAGCCCAGGCGGTCGTCGAAGGCCTTGCCTTTGACCCGGCCGCGCCCTGGCAGGGGGGCGTCGTCCGCCACCGCCTGCGCCGGCCCCAAGAAGCCGAAGGCGGTGCGAAAGACGGCACGCTGGCCGATTTTGACCTCGGCTCTGGCTGCCGCCTGGTCGCCGGCGCCGATGTCGATCACCAGATCGCTGGTTTTGGGCACGGTGCGGTCGTCATCGCCGCCGCCAAAGTGGATGGGGCGCAGCCCGATGACGCCGGGCAGCTGCTTTGGCCCCACCTGAACGCTGCTCCCCAGCAGGGTGCGCGGGTTGACGCCGCCGCTTTCGAGCACGTGCAAAAAGCCGTCGTCGTCGATGGCATTGACCAGGAAGGCAACTTCGTCCATGTGGGCGGTGGCCGCCACCCGCAGCCTGGAGCCGCCCGTCCCGCGTTTGAGGGCGATAAGGTTGCCCATGCGGTCGAGGCTGAGTTCATCGACCAGGGGGTGGAGGACGCCAGCGATCAGGTCGCGGACGGCGCCTTCATCGCCCGGCGCGCCCGGCGTCTCGCTCAGGCGGCGGAGTAAACCGACGGTCAGGGTGCTCATGGCGTCTTCTCCGCAAAGTCGGGCAGCCTGTAGGCCAGGCTGGCGACGAAATCGGCGTCCACCTGCGCCGCGAAGGTGGCCAACAGGCGGGCGGAGCGGGTGGCGTCTTTGAGGTCGGCCACTTCGACCGGGCTGTGCATGTTGCGCAGGGGGAACCCGACCAGGCCACAGGGAATGCCGCCAGCCGTCACTTCCACCGCCCAGGCGTCGGTGCCGGTGTTGGCCGGCAGCGGCTCGAGGCCGTGCGCCATCTCAAGCGCCTCGGCCGTCTCGATCAGTTTGGCCGTGATCAGCGGGTGGAGATTGGGGCCGATGCCCAGCACCGGCCCGCCGCCCAACGGGAACGATTGATCGCGTTCGACCCCCGGCTGTCGGGCAAAGGTGACATCGAGGACGATGGCCAGGTCGGGGCGCAGCCGAAAGACCGTGGTGGCGGCGCCAAGATGGTTCAGTTCTTCGCCGCCGTTGGCGATGGCGAGGATGTCGCAAGGGTGGCGCATCCCCCGCAAGGCGTCGAGTGTTGCCAGCAAGGTGGCCACGCCCAGCCGGTTGTCCAGGGCCTTGCCGGCCACTCGCTCACCCAAGAGGGCGACGAAGGAGGCGTTGCCATCGCCGCTCTGCACGATGGCGGCGTCGCCGATGCTGACCTGAGCCGCCGTCTCGTCGGCGTCCAGGCCCAGGTCGATAACCAGGTCCTCGGCGCCTGGCATGTGGCTGCGTTCGCTTCCGGCCAGCAGGTGGGGCGGCCGGTCGCCGATGACCCCGAACAGCGGTTGCCGCCCCAAGACCATCACCTCCTGGCCCACCAGGAGGCGCGGGTCATAGCCGTGCTGGGCAAAGCGCACAAAGGGGCCTTCGATGGCGGTGACGAGCAGGAAGATCTCGTCGAGATGGGCCATCAGGGCCAGTTTCGGTCGTGGTTCGGGTCCCTGGCCTCGTTTTAGCCCCACCACCGTGAACAAGGGATCGGTGTGTACTTCATCGCACAGCGGGCGCATCAACTCGGCCACCAATGAGGCTACGTTTTCTTCGTGGCCGGTTGGCCCCGCAGTCTGCGAGAGTTGTTGGAGGGTGGGGCGGAGGTTCATGGGGAGGAGGTGGCAAGTTGCAGGTGGCAGGTGGCAAGTCGCAGAGCTTGTCCCTTCGCTCTCCTCAGGGTAGGCTCTGAGTGAAACGAAGGATGGCAGGTGGCAGGTGGATGTGGGCGGATGGCTGGGATGGGCGGATGGGGAGGGTGGGCGGATTGCTAGGACGGGCGGATGAGCGGATGGGGAGGGTGGGCGGATTGCTAGGACGGGCGGATGAGCGGATGGGGAGGGTGGGCGGATTGCTAGGACGGGCGGATGAG